>DKBC01000302.1:1583-19634 GCA_002451065.1 Betaproteobacteria bacterium UBA6910 | reverse complement strand
GTCCAGGGTGGCGAGGGAGTTCAGGTGCGGCCCCTGGACGCGGGAGACGCGTCGGTTGCCGGGGGGCTCAAGACCGCGCCCAAGGCGCTCAAGCTGCCCTACTCGGAAGAAAACGTGGCGTTGCTGCAACGAAAGGAGGGTCCGCCTTCCGTTCCGCAGGCGCCCGAGCCTGCCAAGGCCCAGCCGGAAGCGCCAAGACCGGAAGCCCTGGCGAAGGCGCCTCCCTCCGCGCCAGCTGGCGATGCCGGCGACGGAAAGGGCATTCAGTGGTCGTGGCCCGCGAAGGGCAAGCTTCTCTCCGGGTTCAATGGCTCATCGAACAAGGGCATCGACATCGGCGGCAAGCTGGGCGATCCCGTGGTGGCGGCGGCTCCCGGCCGCGTCATGTACACCGGCACCGGCATTCGCGGATACGGCAAGCTGATCATCATCAAGCACGACACCGGGTTCACAAGTGTTTATGCTAATAATCGCGAGATCCTCGTGAAGCAGGATCAAGTCATTTCGCGGGGGCAGAAGATTGCCGAGCTTGGTGACACCGATGCCGACCGGCCTCAGCTGCATTTCGAAATCAGGATGCACGGCGTGCCCCAGGATCCCCTGAAATTGCTTCCGGATCGTTCATGAGCAGGGAAAACGAACCTGAGGACGCGGAACAGAATCCGGAAGGCGAAATGCCGGAGGAAGCGGTCGCCCTTCCTGAGGGTGTGCTCAGCGGCGACCTGCTGTCGGATGTCACGCAACTGTACCTGAACGAGATCGGGCAGAACCCCCTGCTTACCCCCCCGGAGGAGCTGCGCCTGACACGCCTCGCCAAGCAGGGGGACTTCCAGGCGCGCCAGACCATGATCGAGCGCAATCTGCGGTTGGTAGTCAACATCGCCAAGCACTACGTCAACCGCGGCATGGCGCTGCTGGACCTGATCGAGGAAGGAAACCTCGGGCTGATGCACGCGCTTGAAAAATTTGACCCCGAGCGCGGCTTCCGCTTTTCAACCTATGCCACCTGGTGGATACGCCAGAACATCGAGCGGGCCATCATGAACCAGTCCCGCACCATCCGCCTGCCGGTTCACGTGATAAAGGATCTCAACATCATCCTCCGCGCCAAACGCCACCTGGAGGCTTTTTCGGAGCGCGAGCCCGCCCCGGAGGACGTGGCGCATCTGCTGGACCGGCCGGTGGAGGATGTGCGCCGCACCCTGCAGTTCAACGAGCGCATGGCGTCCCTGGACGCCCCCCTCGACATCGACCCGATGCTTTCCATCGGCGAGTCCATCGCGGACGACCAGAACCCCGGTCCCGAGCTCCGCATCGAGCAGGCCGAGATTCAGACCTATGTGCAGGAATGGATGGCGCAGCTTTCCGACAAGCAGCGCAGCGTCATCGAGCGCCGCTACGGGCTGAACGGACGCGAAGCCTGCACGCTCGAGGAGCTGGCCAGGGACCTGTCCATTACCCGGGAGCGGGTGCGCCAGATTCAGCTGGAAGCGTTGCACTGCCTGCGCAAGATCATCCGGCGCCGCGGCGTATCGAAGGACGTCTTGCTCTAGGGGTGCATGGGGCCGGAGCGGGCCGCCGCTGCGCCCGGATTACCCCAGCCGCCTAATGACGTTTTGGCGGAAACCCTCCACCTGCGCGGGGTCCGGCAGTTCCTTGCCAAGCACGGTCAGGGCTTCATCCAGGCTTTCCACAGATCCCCACAGGTCCCGGCAAAGCATTCCGGCGATGGGGCCGATGATCTCGGTAAGTTCCTGCTCGACGACGACCTTGACGTGATGGGTCAGCGTGGCCGCACCCGGTTGCGTCACCGGCGGCGGGTGGCCCGGCCCGGCCTGCAGCAGGTTCAGAAGTTCTTCGGTGGGCGGCAGCAGGAGCCTGGGCCCGCGATGGCGGCCCTCGGCGAAGCGCGAAACCCCCGCTTCCGTCTGCTGTTCCTGGAGAATTTCCAACGCTTCCAGCCCCTGGCTGTTTTGAAAGGAGAGAAACACAACCTCGCCATGATCCAGGCCGAATTGGGCGAGGCGGCTGTTCATGGTGGTGGCGAAGAGGGTGCCGCTCCGCCTCTCGCGGTGCAGGCGGCGCAGTTCTTCCACCACGAAGGGAAGGAAGGCCGGAGGTGTGGGCTCGGCCATCAGCCTCTTCCCCCAGCAAGAGCGGCGGCGCAAACGCGCCGGATTCGTGATTGCGGGCTCATGACTTCTTGCGCAGCCGGTCAAATGCCATGCGAATGCTGATGGCCATGCGCTCCACAGCGCGGGCGAGAGCGCCGATCTCATCCCGACGCTCGGTGCCCAGTATCCGGGTCTCAAAACTCCCGCGGCTGATTTCTTCCGCCACCCTGGTCAGCTCGCCGATAGGGCGCGCCAGTTGCCGGGAGAGCAGGTAAGCGACCACCACCACCAGAATCAGGGCGACCGCCATGAGGATGAGGGCATTGCGGCGGGATTCCAGCAGCGGCGCGAAGGCCTCATCGTAGTCTTGCTGCACGATGAGGGTCCAGCCGAGGCTGGTTTTCCGGGCGAACGCCACCACCCGCCGGCCCTCGTCCTGGAACACCACCGGCGCCCCGCTCCCGGCCACTCGCAGCGCCGGATGGTCCCCCAGATCCTGAAGCGTCTGGGAGATCCGTTGCGGCCGGCCATGGGCGATCGCCTTGTTGTTCTCGTCCACCAGAATGGCATAGCCGGTGGTGCCGATGCGTGTCCCGATCACCGCCTCGGAAATATCCACCAGATGCATGGCCAGCGCGATCACGCCGTCCACCTGTCCGGTGCCGGACCGGATCGGTCCCGCCAGGATCAGCGCCGGCTTGCCGCTGGTGCGCCCGATCACTACCTGTTGGCCCACGGCGTTGCCGGCGACCACCTGCTTGAAGTAATCGCGGTCGCCGTAAAAAGTGAGGGGATTGTCATCGCTGCGCCCGATGTTCTTGCCGTCCGGGCGGACGGTGAAGACCAGGTAGGACCACTCATAAGCACCCTGGATGGCTTTGAGCACAGGCTTCTGCCGCGCCGTCTCCATGCTGACGATATCCGGTAGCGCGGCGTTTTCCCGCAGCACCCGAAGATTGGTGTCCACCCAACCGTCTACCCTTGCAGCGAGGGCGTTGGCGGTCAGTTCCAGGTTCAGGTTGACGTTCTGTCGCCAGTCCTTCTGGTGCTGGTAGCCGCTGATGTAAACGAGACCGCCCAGCGGGATCAGCGCCACTGCGATCATCGTGGAGAGAATCCTCTCGAAGATATTGAGCGACAGGCCGCTACGCTGGTTTGGCATTGTTGCGGTTTTTCCCTTTGTCGTTTTGCGCGTGTCGTCGGCAGGCGGCGTGTCCGCCTGTGACATGGATCACGTCCCGAATGGCTTCATGACCATACCCGAGGGAATCATACCCCGGGGAATCCTACCCCGCGAGGTCATGACCTCGGGATGCACTTCCTGGATGCGGGGAATGGGCGGCTTCAGGCCCGGAATCGCGACACCAATTCCCGCAGCCGTCTGAATTGTTCGGGGCCGGCGCCTCTGCCGTAGCGGAGGGCGACGTAAAGGTCGGTGATGCCCTCCACCGCCGGGCCGATTTCCGGCCGCAGGCTCGTTGCCCGCTCCGCGAAGTCCCGGGGGCCTTCGCCAGCCCGCCGGGGCACGCCGGCCCGCGCCAGCTTCTGGCAAAACCTGAGGTAGGCGGCCTGGGCAGGGTCGGGTACGCCGCGCCCCGGGCGACGCAGCATCCAGAGCGCGAAGACCAGGAGCAGCACTCCGGTGCCGGTCAGCAGGCCCACCGCCATGCTCCGCCAGTCGGGCGCGGTCATGCCGGCGCGGGACAGGAATTCATACTGGCGCTCGGGGCCATAGCCCAGCACCCACTGATCCCAGCGAAAAGCGAGCGTGTCCAGCTGCAGGCGGAGCTCCACCAGCCAGGCAAGACTGCCGCGCACCGTGTAGGGAAGCGGATCGCTCGCGGGAAGCGCCTCCGCGATCCCCGACTGCACCCGCTCCGGCGCCACCGCGGCCGTGGGGTCGATGCGCACCCAGCCGCGGTCTCGCAGCCAGACCTCGCTCCAGGCGTGCGCGTCCGCCTGGCGCACGATGAGGTAATCGCCGACCATGTTGAACTCGCCGCCCTGGTAGCCGGTGACTACACGGGCCGGGATGCCCGCCGCGCGCATCAGGAAGGTGAACGCGGATGCATAGTGCTCGCAGAACCCGCTGCGTGTCTTGAACAGGAAATCGTCCACGCCGTGTCGTCCCAGAAGCGGCGGCTGCAGCGTGTAGGCAAAGGGCTCCGCACGGAAATAGCTCAGCGCTCTCTGCACCACGCCATCAGGATCGGGGGCCTGCACGCGCCAGGTTTCCGCCAGTTCCCGGGCGCGCGGATTGAAGCCGGTGGGCAGGGCGAGGTTGCGCGTTCTGTGCATGGCCGGTTCCTTCAGTCCCGCGCGGTACTGGTAATACGAAACCATCTCGTAGCGCATCCGGGTGCGCACGGGGGTGAAAGCCAGCAGGGAATAGTCGCTTCGCATCCCGGTGCGCCGGGGACGGTTGGAGGGCATTTCCAGAGCCAGGATCCATGGCCGGTAATGGGGCTCTAGAGTCACTTGGTAACGCACCGGGGAGCCCGAGAACTCCAGGTCCTGGGGACGCCCCTGGAAACGCCCTTCGCCCACGCGCCAGGTTTGCCCGTCGAACTCCTCCATGACCGGGCCACGCCAATACATTCTGCTGGGAGGAGGCGGCACCGAATCCGAGAAGTTCACCCGGAATGCCACCTCGTCGGACAGCGAGAGGGCGCTTAGGGAACCGGGCGACATGGTGTCGGAGAGGCCGGTGACGCCGCCGAGGGCGTCCCTGGGCAGGGCCCATAGGGGCCCGGGCAGGCGCGGAAACAGTAGGAACAGCACCAGCATCAGAGGAATGGACTGGGCGAGCAGCACGGTGGCCAACCGCAGCCGCGCGGCGAGGGGCGGCACGCCGGCCATGCAGTTGAAGCGCAGCAGGCTGAGGGTGATCACGAACACCACCCCCATCATGTAGAGGGCGGTGGGAACCTCCTGGGAGTAGAGAAAATTGGTGATCACCAGGAAGTAGCTCAGGAACACCACCAGCATGGCGTCGCGCAGGGAGCGCATTTCCAGCAGCTTGAGGGCGATCAGCATCAGCAGCATGGCAACACCGGGATTGCGGCCGAAGATGCTGCCGAAGCTGAAGTAGATCCCCGCGATGCCCGCGAAAGTCAGCGGCAACAGGATCCATCGGCCGGGCAGGGGCCGGCCCCGGGCGGAAATGTAGAGGCGCCAGGCCATGAGCACGGCGCCGAGGAGCGTGATCCAGAGCGGGAGGCGCTGCGCATGGGGCGCCGCGACCAGGACCAGGGAGGCAATGAGCCAGGCGACGTTGGAAGAATCCGGCGAGGGCGCCGACGCCCCGGTGCGGCGGGAGACCGCCATGGCCGCGGGCGACAAGGCTTCAGCGCCGGTCATGCCCCTCTCCCTGGGGATCGAGTCCGTAGAGGGCGAGGATCTGCAGGCAGTGCTCCCGGTGCGCTTCGCCTCGGTCCGGCGCCACCACGGTGCCAGGGATGCGCAGGCCGTAAGTCGCATCGGCGCGGTGGGCGTCAAGCACCCATCGCGTCAGGCGCGAGAGCCGCGCCTCCGTGTCCAACCCGGCGGCGAGGTTCCAGTCCAGCCACAGTTCCGCCTCCGCCTGCCCGCTGAACTGTTTGGTGAGGAGGCCCCTTTCCTGGGCGACCGCCTTCCAGGCGATGTGCCGCGGCGAGTCTCCCGGACGATAGGGACGCATGCCCGCGAAATCCTCCTCGCCCGCGCCGAATTCAGACCCCGTGCCGGAGCGGGGCTCCAGCATGGGCAACGGCAGGCGCGACGCGTCCGGCTTCGGGTAGACCAGGCAGCGGGTGTCCAATTCCACGTTGGACCAGGCGTAGAACAGTCCCAGGGGGAAGCGCGTGGTGACGCGAAGCAATCCGGGGCGCAGCCATCCGCGTCGGGGCGCCGGAACGCGCAGGATCACCTGGCCGACGCCGCGGGGGGGGACGTCGGCATACACCGGCTCACCCCCGGCCTTGGGCCGGACGCCGATGCTGAGACGGGGGACCGCGTCATGGGATTCCAGGTGAACCGGAAAGCCGGCGTTCTCGCCTTCAAACACCGCCGCCGGTTTTCCGGGAAACACCCGCAGGTGCACCAAGTTGCGGAACGTGTGCAGGATGGAGACGATGGCCATGGTGGCGAGCAGGAACGTGAGCACATAGCCCAGGCTCAGGTTGTAGTTCATGGAGCCCGCCAGCATCAGCGCGAGAAACAGGGCGAAGAGCACGCCTTGGCCGGTGGGAAGGATGAACACCCGCCGATGCACCAGCACCACGGGCCCCATTTCCCTGCCCCGGGGCGGGAATATGCGGTTGGTGATGCGGTCGGCGAGGGCGCCAAGCATGGGCCAGGTGTCGGGGCGATTCTTGTTATGGCAAATCTAATACATTTGGAGCCTCGACGTGAGGCGATGGTTCGCATTCCCGGGCGCCGGCAGGGCGCCTGTGATTTACTTCACGGGATATTTTGCAAGGCGCCGCTGCAGGGTGCGCCGATGCACCTTGAGCTGTCGCGCCGTGGCCGTGATGTTGCCGCTGTTTTCCATCAGCACTTTCTGGATATGCTCCCATTCCAGGCGCTTGAGGGGCACCGGCTCGTCGCGGACCTTGGCCGAATCGTCGCCCGCGTCCTTGTGAAAGGCCGCCACGATGTCTTCCGCGGACGCCGGCTTGGCCAGGTAGTGGGTGGCGCCGAGCTTGATCGCCTCCACCGCGGTAGCGATGCTGGCGTAGCCGGTGAGCACCACGATTCGGGTTTCGGGATCCAGCTGCTTGAGGTGCTGGATGAGCGTGAGCCCGGAAGCGCCGGCCATCTTGAGGTCCAGCAGCGCGTACTCCGGCGGATTTTCCTCCGCCAGCCAGCGGGCGTCCTCCACGCTGTGGGCCACGCTTACCTCGAAGCCGCGTTTTTCCATGCTCCGCTGCAGGATGCGGCAGAAGTCCCGGTCGTCATCGACGATGAGCAGCGAGGAGCGCTCGTCGCGGGCGTCGGTGTCGGCAGGCGTCATGGAGCTTGTCCGGAAATCAGGGAAAGCAGGGGAATTCGAACCTTGGTGCAGGCGCCGCGGCCTTCCCGGTTGAAAAGCTGTACCGTCCCGCCGAAACGCCCGATGGTGGCATTGGCGAGAAACAGTCCGAGGCCCGTGCCCTTGCCCGAACCCTTGGTGGTGAAAAACGGCTCTCCCGCCCGTTCCTGCGCCTCCGGGGTGAGGCCCGGACCGTGGTCCCGGATTTCGATCACCATCTCCTCATCCTCGCAACGCCCCTCGATCTCGATCCGATCGGGGGATGCGTCCGCGGCGTTGTTGAGGAGGTTAATCACGGCCTGGCTCAACGTCTGCTCGGCCAGAATATCCGGCATCGGTCCCGCCGCATTCCAGCGGTATTCGAAGTTCACGCCGGGCCGCATCATCTGCCACTTGGATACGACTTCCTGCAGGAAGGCATCCGGTGTGCGGGAATGGCCGTCTTCCGCACGGGCCTGGCCGGTGGAGGCCAGCAGCTCGCTGATGATGCGTTTGCAATTGGCGATCTGGCGCCGCAGTTGCCGGATGTCCTGTTCCGCCTGGGGGTTGCCGGCCAAGGGTTCCTGCAGTTCTTCGGCCAGCAGCGACATGGTGGCGAGGGGCGTGCCCAACTCGTGGGCAGCGCCCGCCGCCAGGGTGCCGAGTTCCACGATGCGCTCATTGCGCAGCGCCTCCTCGCGGGCTTCCGCAAGATGGCGGTCCCGCTCGCGCAGGCTGCGCGCCATGCGGCCGACAAAGAACGCGATCAGCCCCGCGCTGAACGCGAACGTGAGCCACATCCCCGTTAAATGCAGGTCAAAGGCGCTCGAGGCGTGCTCGTGGTGGCCGGCGGGCTCTTCGGGCAGCCACATCAAGCCCGTGTAGCAGCCCACCGTGAGCGCGGCCATCAGCCAGGCATAGAGCCCGGGCAGCAGGGCAGCGGCGATGACCACCGGAATGAGATACAGGGAAACCAGGGGATTCTGGGATCCATGGCTCCACACCAGCAGCCCTGTCAGCACCAGCACGTCCAGCAGCAATTGCAGGAAGAACTCGCCCTGGCCCACGGGCCGTGCCCGCCGCAGGCGCAGGTGGGTGGCGAGATTGGTAAGCAGCAGCACGGCCAAGCCAAGCACCATGGGCCGGGTTTCCCATCCGAGGTCGAGGAAGCCATTGGCGGCGGCAACGGCGGCGGCCACCACCGCCACCACCAGGTAGCGCAGCAGCACCAGGCGCTGCAGGTTCTCCCGGGTGGGCGTGGCGGCTACCGCCGAGGCGGGCGTGACGGTATGTGCCATGGAAGCGATTTTAGCCGCTTAGTCCTTTCCGCGGCGGGAGCGGCGTTCTGCCGCACGGGACATGAGGCCGTCAGGGGTGGCTTCGAGGGGGCGTTAGAATGCCTCGCATGCCATGGCGCGTCCGGTCCTCTACCCGGAATCCTCCTCGCCACCGGCGCGCAGGCCAGCAGCCAACCCGGCTCTGCCGGGATCTGCGGCAGGGTTGGCCTTGGCGAACAGCCTTTCCGCCGTGACTTCAGCGGGCTCTTCCCACCGGGTTTCCGGGGTCAGGCGCTCCGATACATGTTTCCCAGGGGCGACCAATACATCGGATTGGTCGCCGCCCAGTGTGACCCATGATCTGGTGCGTCACCGCCGCGGCGTTTTGCCGCGCGTGACAATGCGCCGCCCACGCACCTGCTAATGACCCCATAAGATCTATTCTCGTTCCGCCGAACGGACTCGCCGGGCGCGTGAGCGCCAAGAGCTAACGATCAGCCGGCCTCCGGCAACGCGGTTCGGTGGGCAATCGTCATGCTGGACCCGGTGCGTTGCAACCCGGGGGAATCGATCAACAACAAGGGGAATCCCAAATGAAGGCAAGTAACGTTTTGGGGGCCGGGCTATTCACGGTTTTTGCGTGGGGCGCGCCGGCGGTTTACGCCGCCTGCGGCTCCGCGTTTTGTCCGATTACCACCGATTGGGACGTGCGGGGCGTCTGGGCCGGACCCGGCGGCCGGGCGGAACTTCGCTATGAATACATCGACCAGGACCAGCCCAGGAGGGGACGGCACAAGGTCGGAGTGGGCGAGGTGCCCCGGGAACACGACGAGGTCCAAACCATCAACCGCAACTGGTTTGCGACGGTGGATTACAACTTCACGCGCGAGTGGGGCGTGTCTGTGGTGGTGCCGTTCGTGGACCGCAGCCACGAGCACATCCATAACCACGAGGAGGACGGCGAAGTTGAGCGTGAGCCGGAAACCTGGAACTTCTCCAAATTCGGGGACATCCGGGTCGTGGGGCACTATACCTTCCCGGCATCCCCCGACGCGGCTATCGTGGCGGGAGTGAACTTCGGGGTCAAGCTCCCCTCGGGCAGCACCGACGTACGCAACGAATTCGGGGAGTTGGCCGAACGGTCGCTTCAGCCCGGCACCGGCACCACGGACGCGATCATCGGAGGCTACCTCACCGGCGCCTTGCCCGGGGCCGGCGATACCTGGTTTGTGCAGGCAGAGTTCCAGGGGGCGACCAACTCCCACGACGATTACAGGCCGGGAAACCGCTATCTGGTGAACGCCGGGTGGCGCCACCCGTTCACCCCTGCCTGGTCGGGCCTGCTGCAACTGAGCTTCGTCAACAAGCGCCAGGACGGCGGCCTCCAGGCGGAGCCGGAGGACACCGGCGGCACGTTTGTTTCCCTGAGCCCGGGCGTGAGCTTCGCGGCGAGCAAGGACATTCAGCTGTATGCCTACCTGCAGCTTCCCGTTTACCAGAACGTCCACGGCGTCCAGCTGACCGCGGACTGGGCCGGCGTGCTCGGCGTCGCGACGCGCTTCTGATGGAGGCGTTGCGGGTCAGGGAATCGCCACTTCGTCGAGAATGCGCTCCGCCGGGTCCGCCCCCTGCGCCTGGCCATAGTCCTGGGCGGAGCGCAGCCGGTGGCCCACCACCGCGGACAGCACCGCCTGCACGTCCTCCGGAATCACTTCTCCGCGCCCGCCCAGCAGCGCCCAGGCGCGGGCCGCGTGTACCAGCGCCAGCCCGGCGCGGGGCGACATGCCGTGCTCGTAATAGGGGCTGGCCCGGGTGTGGGCGATGATCGCCTGCACATAGTCGAGCAGCGCGGGCGCGGCGTGGACCGCGCGCACCTTCCGCTGCAGTTCCATGAGCTGTCCGCAATCCATTACCGGCGAGATGGTGGCGATGATCTCGCGCCGCTCGACTCCCGACAGCAGGCCGCGTTCCGCCTCCCGGTCCGGATAGCCCAGGTGGATGCGCATCAGGAAGCGGTCCAGCTGGGACTCCGGCAGGGGAAAAGTGCCCACCAGGTGCGACGGATTCTGGGTGGCGACGACGAAAAACGGCGACGGCAGGGGGCGGGTCTCGCCCTCGATCGTGACCTGGTGCTCCTCCATGGCCTCCAGCAGCGCGCTCTGGGTCTTGGGCGTGGCCCGGTTCACCTCGTCGGCCAGGATNNTGGGCCAGGGTGGTCTTGCCGACGCCGGGCACGTCCTCGATGAGGAGGTGGCCCCGGGCCAGCAGGCAGGCCACCGCGAGGCGGATCTGCCGCTCCTTGCCGAGAATGATGCGGCTCACCTGGGCGATGACGTTGTCAAGGGCTTGGGTCATGTCGGATGGAATGCTGGTCCTGGTTGAAGTCGGTTGCGGGGAAGGGGAGCTCAGGCCAGCTGGATCGGTTTCACCACCCGCTTCAGGGCGGGGTCCTCGTCGTTGCTGGTCACGGCGAAGCCGAGGGCAGTCATCAGCTTGAGCATGTTGGGGTTGTTGGCAAGCACGTCGCCCTCGATGGTGCGCAGTCCCTTCTCCCGCGCCACGTCGATGAGCGAGATCATCAGTTTGGAGCCGATGCCCTTCCCTTGCCAGCCGTCGCTCACCACCAGGGCGAATTCGCAGCTGTCGGCATCCGGGTTGATCACGTAGCGCGCCACCCCCAGCTCGGTTTCCTCGCCGTCCACATGGGCCACCGCGAGCAGCGCCATCTCCCGGTCGTAGTCGATCTGGGTGAAGCGCACCAGCAGCTTGGGCGTGAGCTCGTGCATGGTGCTAAGAAAGCGGAAATACTTGGTTTCCTCCGACAGGCTGCGCACGAACTGCTGGTGCATCTCGGCGTCCTCGGGACGAATCGGCCGCACCACCACCGGCGTGCCGTCGGCAAGCTGCCAATCCTGCACCAGGTGCACCGGGTACGGGGTGATGGCCATGTGGGAGTAGCGGGAGGCGGAATCCAGGGGCGGCATGCCCACCACCACCCGCGCATCCACGGCCACCACCCCGCTTTCGTCCACGATCAGGGGATTGATGTCGAGCTCCCGGATCCACGGCAGCTCGCAGATCATTTCGGAGACGCGCAGCAGGGTGTTCTCCAGGGCCTCCATGCTGACGGGCGGCAGATTGCGGTATTCGGCAAGGGTGCTGGCGATGCGGGTGCGCCCGATCAGGTCCCGGGCCAGGTAGCGGTTGAGGGGCGGCAGCGCCACTGCCCGGTCTCCCATGATCTCCACCAGGAAGCCCCCCGGACCGAAGGTGATCACCGGCCCGAACACCGAGTCGTGGGCAATGCCCACCATCAACTCGCGCCCGTTGGGCTTGCGGTACATGGGCTGGATCGCGACACCCTCCATGCGGGCGCCGGGCGCGGTCTGGGCCAGCTTGGTGACGATTCCCTGGTAGGCGCCGCGCACCTCGGCCGCACTGGAGATATTGAGGCGCACCCCGCCGACATCCGACTTGTGGCTGATGTCGGGAGAGTTTACTTTCATCGCCACCGGGAACCCCACTTGCTCCGCGATGACCATGGCCTCAGCCGCGGAGCGGGCCACCACGGTGCGCGCCACCGGGACGCGGAAGGCGGCCAGCAGGGCCTTGGACTCCATCTCGTTCAGTACCGCGCGCTTCTCCGCCAGCACGCTTTCGATAAGGAGCCGCGCGCCTTCCGCGTCGGGCCGTTCGTCTTCGTGGGCGCGGGATTCCGGCACCTGCATCAGCAGCCGCTGGTTGGCGGCGTAGGCGGCCAGGTGGGAGAACACCTCGACCCCGGGTTCCGGCGTGCGGAAGGCGGGAATCCTGGCGCGGGCGAAGGCTTCTCGGCTGGATTTGAGCTGGTCCTCCCCCATCCAGCAGGTAAGGAGCGGCTTGGTGGTCTGGCCGGCGATCTCGATTACCGCTTCCGCCACCTCCAGGGGGTGGGTCGGGGCCTGGGGCGTGAGGATCACCAGCACCCCGTCCACCTGCTTTTCCTCCAGGCAGGCGGAAACCGCCGCCCGGTAGTGCTCCGGCGTGGCCTGCCCGCACAAGTCCAGGGGATTGCTCTTGGACCAGTTGGGTAGCAGCACGGCATTGAGCTTCTCGAGAGTCTCGGCGGACAGCTCGGGAATCTGCACCCCCACGTCCGACGCCATGTCCGCCGCGAGAATGCCGGGGCCGCCGCCGTTGGTGACGATGGCCAGCCGGTTGCCGGTGAAACGGTAGGGCGCCGTCAGGCAGCGGGCGGCGGCGAAGATCTGGGCGATGTTACGCACACGAACCGCCCCCGCCCGGCGCAACACCGCGTCGAACACCTCGTCGTTTCCCACCAGCGCTCCCGAGTGGGTGACCGCCGCCCGGTAGCCCGCCGAGTAGCGGCCGGTCTTGACCACGATCACCGGCTTGACCCGGGCCGCGGCCCGCAGGGCGCTGATGAAGCGGCGGCGGTCGTGGATGCCCTCCACGTAGAGCAGGATGCTGTCGGTGCGGTTGTCCCAAACCAGGTAGTCCAGCACCTCGCCGAACTTGACGTCGGCGGCGTCGCCCATGCTGATCACGCTGGAGAATCCCACGTCGTTGCCGTTGGCCCAGTCCAGGATGGCGTTGGTGAGCGCTCCTGACTGGGACACCAGGGCGATGTTGCCGGGGCGGGCGGAGGTCCGGCTGTAGGCCACGTAAAGGTGAATGTCGGGCCGGATCACACCCAGGCAATTGGGGCCCAGGATGCGGAGGTTGTGCAGCCTGGCGTTGTTGAGCACCAGGTTCATGAGGGGCGCGGGTCTGCCGCCCTCGTCGGTGAAGCCGGAACTCACGATGACCGCTGACCGCACCTTCTTGCGGCCGCATTGCTCCACGATCTCCGGCACGGTACGGGCGGGTGTCGCGATCACCGCCAGGTCCACGGGTCTTTCCAGGTCCTTGATGGACGCGTAGCAGGGCCGCCCGAGCACGGTCTGGTGGCGGGGATTGACAGGAAACACCTCGCCCTTGAAGCCACTGGCCAGAAGATTTTCGAACAGGATGCGGCCGGCGGAATCGGGACGCTCGTTGGCGCCGATGACCGCCACCGACGTCGGCGCAAACAGGGGCGTCAGGTAATGGGAGTCCATGGGGCGATGCGCGAGTCTGGGCTTGAATTATGACAGGTTGTAGGATTAACTATGGCCGGATAACGAGAACACGCTTTTTTGCCGGAGGAGCATCCAATTGAACACGGCGTATATCAGCCACGCCGACTGCGGTCTCCACGACATGGGGTCGTATCACCCGGAATGTCCGGCGCGGCTGCGCGCCATCGAGGACCAGCTCATTGCCTCGGGGCTGATCAATTACCTCGACCATCACGAGGCGCCCCTCGCCCGACGGGAGCATCTGGTGCGCGTTCACGACGAGCGTTACGTGGACGAAATCCACGCCATGGTGCCGCAGAAGGGCATCAAGCATCTGGACCCCGATACGGCGATGAACCCGCATACGCTCAACGCGGCATTGCGCGCCGCGGGCGCCGCCATTCTAGCAACTGACCTGGTCATCGGCAAAAAGGCGGCCAGCGCTTTCTGCAACGTGCGGCCCCCGGGCCACCACGCGGAGCGCGACAAGGCCATGGGCTTCTGCTTCTTCAACAACGTGGCNNGCAACGGCACCGAGGACATCTTTCGCCACGACGAGCGGGTGATCATGGTCTCCACCTTTCAACACCCCTTCTACCCTTACAGCGGCGCGGACGGGCGCTCCGAGCGCATGGTCAACATTCCCCTCGCGGCCTATTCCGCCGGGGACAGGTTCCGGGCCGCGGTGACCGAGCACTGGCTCCCCGCCCTGGACCGGTTCAAGCCCGACATGATCTTCATCTCCGCCGGCTTCGACGCCCACCGGGACGACGACATGGCCTCCCTGGCTTTCAACGAGGCGGATTACGCCTGGATCACCGAGCGGCTCAAGGAAATGGCTGAGCGTCATTGCCATGGCCGCATCGTTTCCACGCTGGAGGGGGGCTACGAGCTCCATGCCCTGGGGCGCAGCGTGGCCACTCATATCAAGACGCTTTCCGGCCTTTAGACTGTTTCCACGCCCTTTCGCAGGGTTCCCAGCGAAAAAGCGGCTAGAATAGGATCGAATTAGACCAGCCGCCCGGCCAAGAGGCGGTTTCGGAATGCGCCCGATGCGGGGAAAAGAGGCGCGTCTGAGCCCAAGGACATGGAACAGGACCTCATTCGCGTCCTGCACGTAGAGGACGACCCCTTCGATCGCGGACTGGTTCGCGAATCCCTTAAGGCGAGCGGGGGTTTCTTTCTGGCGGAGGCCACCAAGCAGGCCGACTTCCAGCGCATGCTGGAGGCGGAGGAGTGGGATTGCGTCCTCACCGACCTGCAACTCTCCGGATACAGCGGGCTGGACGTGCTGGACCGGGTCAATGCGCTGAGGCCCAGACTTCCGGTGGTGTTCCTCACGGGCAGCGGGTCCGAGGAAATCGCGGTCGAGGCCATGAAGAAGGGGGCCGCGGACTACCTGCTCAAGAGCCCGGTGCATTATGTGAAGCTGCCCCTGGTGCTGAGGAACGTGGTCACCGCCTCCCAGTCGCGGCAGGAGACACAACGCATCCGGGCGGCGCTGGACGAGCGGGAGGCGGACTTTCGCCAGCTGTTTGAAGCCAATCCCATCCCGATGTGGATCTACGATCGCGGGAGCCTCCGATTCCTGGAGGTGAACGAGGCGGCGACGCGCCATTACGGCTGGACCCGGGAAGAGTTTCTCGGCATGAAGGTGATGGAGGTGGACGAGGCGCCCGGTGCCCGGGAATACGCCGGCAAGACCCCCGGACCAATCGCGCCGCGGGAGGTCCGGCAGCACCGGCGCAAGGATGGGAGCTTCCTGTTCGTGGAGGCCAGCGCCCACGACCTGGACTGGGGTGGCGTTACCGCGCGGGTCGCGGTGCTCCATGACATCACCGAGCGGGTGCGCGCCGAGGAAGACGTGAGGGAGACCCTGGCCGAGCTCAACACCATCCAGCAGGCGGCGCCGGTGGGGATTTTGCTGGTCAGCAACCGGGTCATCATCCGCAGTAACGATGCTCTCAGCCGCATCACCGGGTATTCGCGAGAGGAGCTGGCGTGGAAGCCCGCCGACGTGCTTTGCCTTTCCGAGGACGACGCCCACAAATTCTGGGACCTGGCAGAGCCCCAGATCGCCCGCACCGGCAGCTACCTTTGCGACCGCCAGATACGCTGCAAGGATGGCACACTGCGCTGGGCGCGGCTGGTGGGACGGGCCGTTGAGCGGACGGAGCTGTGGAAGGGCGCCATCTGGGTCATCGAGGACCATGAAGAGGCACGGGCCGCCCAAGCCGCCGTGGTGCGGCTGGCGGAGGACCTGGCCCAGGCCCAGCGGGTAGGCAGGATCGGGAGCTGGTCGCGCAACTTCGACACCGGGGAAGTGATCTACTCCGCCGAGCAGTCGAGGCTGTTCGGGCTCGAATCCTCGGAGCCGCCCCCGAAATCGGTCGAAGAATTCCTCAGGCTGGTCCACGAACAGGACCGCGCCGCCATGGCCGAGGCCTACGACCGGGTGATCCGCACCGGCGAACCGGAGGACCTGGATATCCGCGCCGCGCGCGCGGGGGACGGCGAGCGCTGGCTGCATGTTTCCATGCGGGGCGAGCGTGACGCCAACGGCCAGGTGTTCCGGGCCTTCGGCATCAACCAGGACATTTCGGAAGCAAAAAAGTCTCATCAGGTCCTTGAGCGCTCCCGGGACTTTTACATAGGCCTGTTCGAAAATTTCCCCACGCTGGTGTGGCGCGCGAGCCCGGAGCGGTCCTGCACCTTTGTGAACGCGGCGTGGACGGAATTCACCGGCCTTCCCGTGGAAAAAGCATTGGGGAGGGGGTGGGACGACGTAACCCATCCGGAAGACATCGACCGCTGCCACGAGCTTTATCGCACCCATTTCGAATCCCGCACGCCGGTGCTGACCGAGTACCGCCTGCGGAAGGCCGACGGCGGATACCGCTGGGTTCGCGACTACGGCGCCCCTTATTACGATGGCGACGGGCGCTACGCCGGGTTCGTGGGGGCCTGCTTTGACGTCACGGATCAGAGGACCGCGGAGCGGAATTTGCAGGAGAGCGAGGCACGGCTGAAGGCAATCCTGAAAAACATGCCGGTGATGCTGGACGCCTTCGACGCCCAGGGTAACATCGTGGTCTGGAACCGGGAGTGTGAGCGGGTGACGGGATATGGCGCCTCCGAAATCATCGGCAACCCCGCAGCCATGGAACTGCTGTACCCGGACGCTGCCTACCGCAACGCGATGCTCGAACAATGGAAGACCCGCGGCCACGACTACCGGGACTGGGAATGGACTCTGAGGGCCAAGGATGGCGGCACCAGGACCGTCCTGTGGTCCAGCCAGAGCGAGAAGTTTCCCATGGAGGGCTGGAGGACTTGGGGAACCGGGGTGGACATCACCGCCCGGCGCCGGGCCGAGGAGCAGCTGGAGGAGAGCGAAAAGCGCTTCCGCTCCGTGATCGACGTCGCAGCCGACAGCATTTTCATCGCGGACCTGGACGGCACCATCGTGGACTTCAACGCGGCGGCCTGCGACCGCCTCGGTTACACCTGCGAGGAGCTGCAGCGCATGAACGTCCGCCAGGTGGACCCCAAGGCGGCGGAGCTGCGGCCTGAGGAGTTCCGCCGCCTTCACGAGCGGGCGATGGGGGAGCCGATGCTGTGGGAAGGCACCCATCGGCGCCGGGACGGCACCACGTTCCCGGTTCAGGTGCGAATTTCGGGCGTGCAACTGGGAGACCGACAGTACGTCGTGGGCATTGCCCGCGACGTGACCGAGCAGAAGCGCACCGAGGAGGCCCTGCGGCGCAACGAAGAGCGCTTCCGCGCCCTGATCGAGGAATCGCCGGACTTCGTCGCCATCATGGACCAGGGGGCGCTGCTCAAGTTCGTCAGCCCCTCGGTGCGCACCGTGCTCGGCTTCGAGCCGGCCCAGGTGCTGGGGCGCAGCACCTTCGAATTTGTTGACCCCGCCGACCGGCCCCTGGCCCAGGCCACCTTCGCCGAGCTGCTGCCGCGGGTGGGCGAGTTGCGCCGGCTGCGGCTGCGGGCGCTGACGGCGAGCGGCGGCATCCGGGAGATTGACGTGGTGGCACGCAACCTGATGGACGTGCCGGCCATCGGCGGCCTGCTGGTCTTCGGCCGGGAACTCCAGGGGCCCGCCGCAAAGGGAAAAGCGCAGGGTACGGCGTGAGCGTCGCGGCGGCGCTGCCCTGGCGCGACATTGCGTCCGTATTCCTGGACATGGATGGCACCTTGCTGGACCTGCGCTTCGACAACCATTTCTGGCTGAGCCACGTGCCGGCGCGCTTCGCCCAGAAGCACGGACTGCCTGTCGAGGAAGGCGTGGCCCGCTGCCTCGCCCGCTACAAATCGGTGGAAGGAACTCTGGACTGGTACTGCGTGGACTACTGGAGCCGGGAACTGGAGCTGGACATCGCGCTGCTCAAGGAGGAGGTGGCGCACCTCATCTCGGTGCATCCCCACGTGGAGCCGTTCCTGCGGCGGGTGCGGGCGTCGGGCCGGCGCGTGGCGCTGGTGACGAACGCCCACCACAAGAGCCTCTCCCTCAAGCTGCGCACCACCGGCATCGAATCCCATTTCGACGCCATCAT
>DKBC01000302.1:0-1575 GCA_002451065.1 Betaproteobacteria bacterium UBA6910 | reverse complement strand
CTACGGCATCCGCCACCTGCTGGGGGTACGCCGGCCGGACTCCGGGCAGCCCCCCAAGGCTTTGGAGGAATTCGATTCCATTACGGACTTCTCCGAGCTGCGCTGGGCCGAGAACGATCGGGCGACGATTTGATCCACCAAGGCGCCAACACCGTAACGGGAGTACCCGGGGGCATGGGAGTGAGGATTGACGGGTACGTGCGGGAAGCCTGCCAACCTGCGTCGCGTGCTGCGGCGCCTCGGCTTCCGGCCTCGCCGGGTGCCACGGTGTCCTGAGGTTGGGGTCCGGGGGTCAGAGGATGAGGGCGGCGGCCACCTGCCGGCCTTCGGCCATGAGGATGTTGTAGGTGCGGCACGCGGCCTGGGTGTCCATGACCTCGAAACCGATCCGGGCGGCGCCAAAGGGAGCCAGCAGCGGCGCCTCGGGAAACACCAGCCGCGGGCCGGTGCCGAGCAGCACGATCTCGGCCCCGAGGGTGGCCAGCTGCTCCATGCGCTCCAGGGTAAGCGCCGCAAGACCGTCTACGTTCCAGTCCTCCAGCACACGGTCCGGGAGTACCACCACGCTGCGCTGGTAACGCACGTGGTTGACGGCCACGTAGCCGTCGCCGTAGGCGGTGACGGCGTTTTGGCCTCCTGGGTGGGAAAGATGCAGCTTCAATGGCTTTTCCGATTTGCCGCGGCACGCCGCGTCCGATAGAATTATACCTTGTTTAACGGGCACTTAGACGCCAGCTTCAGGCCTCCCCCGGTTCCGCCTTTCCAGTTCCGACCGCCTCCGGCCGCGCCGGGTTCCGCGGCTCAGGTCAGGGCGCGGTTCCAGGCGCCGCAACGGAATCGAGAATGGAAGAGTTCCCACGCATCAAACGGCTGCCCCCCTACGTGTTCAACATCACGGGGGAGCTCAAGGCGGAGGCGCGCCGGCGCGGCGAAGATATCATCGACTTCGGCATGGGCAACCCGGACGGCCCCACGCCCAAGCACATCCTGGACAAGCTGGTGGAAGCGGCCCAGCGGGAAAACACGCACCGCTATTCGGTCTCGAAAGGAGTTCCGCGCCTGCGCCGGGCCATCTGCAACTGGTACCAGGCTCGCTACGGCGTGGAGCTGGACCCGGAGGGCGAAGCCATCGTCACCATCGGCTCCAAGGAGGGCATTGCCCACCTGGCGCTGGCGACCCTGGGAGCCGGGGACCACGTGCTGGTGCCCAATCCCAGCTACCCGATCCACATCTACGGCCCGATCATCGCCGGCGCCGATATCCGCCATGTCCCCATGGCGGCGGGGGGAGACTTCTTCGAGGAACTGGAAAAGGCGATCCGGGACTGTTTTCCGAAGCCGAAAATGCTGATCCTGAATTTCCCCAGCAACCCCACGGCCCAGTGCGTGGAACTGCCGTTCTTCGAACGTCTGGTGGAGCTGGCCCGGGCCCACGAGATCTGGGTGGTGCACGATCTGGCCTACGCCGACATCGTATTCGACGGTTACCGGGCGCCCTCGATCCTGCAGGTTCCCGGCGCCAGGGACCTGGCGGTGGAATTCTTCACCCTCTCCAAGAGCTACAACATGGCGGGC
>DKBC01000143.1 GCA_002451065.1 Betaproteobacteria bacterium UBA6910 | reverse complement strand
TCGACGGGTTCTCGCTCTTGCGGGAGATCTTGTCGATCTCGTCAATGTAGACAATGCCCCGCTGGGCTCGATCCACGTCGTAATCGCATTTCTGAAGCAGTTTCTGGATGATGTTTTCCACATCCTCACCGACATAGCCCGCCTCGGTGAGCGTCGTGGCATCGGCGATGACGAAAGGGACGTTCAGCAACCGGGCCAGCGTCTGGGCGAGCAACGTCTTGCCCGATCCCGTAGGACCCACCAGCAGGATGTTGCTCTTCGCGAGTTCCACCCCGTCGCCGCCTTTGTCCAGGGTCTTGAGCCGCTTGTAATGGTTGTAGACCGCGACCGAAAGGATTTTTTTGGCGTGATTTTGACCAATCACGTATTGGTCGAGGATCTCGCGAATCTCATGGGGGACCGGCAGTTCGGCGCGCCCTCCCTTGCCGGCCGCGTCACCCTGGGTCTCCTCGCGGATGATGTCATTACAAAGCTCGATGCACTCGTCGCAAATGAACACGGACGGCCCCGCGATGAGCTTGCGCACCTCGTGCNNTTTCCGCAAAACGAGCAATAAAGCAGCTTTTCTCCGCCGATCTTCTCCGACATCGCGCTCCTTTCCTGGGAGAGTCCCGGTTATGCAGCAGCCTCAAGCCGGCTGGCGAGCATCCGGTCACAGATTCCGTAGCCCACTGCCTGCTCCGCCGAGAAAAAGTTGTCCCGGTCGGTGTCCTTTTCTATGGTGGAGAGCGGCTGCCCGGTGTGCGTGGCGAGTATGTCATTGAGCCGCGCCTTGAGGTAAAGGATCTCCCGGGCGTGAATCTCCACATCCGAGGCCTGTCCCTGAAAGCCCCCCATGGGCTGGTGGATCATGACCCGAGAGTTGGGAAGGCAGAACCGCTTGCCCTTGGTCCCGGCAGCCAGCAGCAGTGCCCCCATGCTCGCCGCCTGCCCCACGCACAGGGTAGATACGTCGGGCTTGACGAACTGCATGGTGTCGTAGATGGCGAGGCCAGCGGAAACCGAACCGCCCGGCGAATTGATGTAGAAGAATATGTCCTTGTCGGGATTCTCCGACTCCAGGAACAGCAGCTGGGCGACGATAAGGTTGGCCGACACCTCGTTCACCGGTCCCACCAGGAACACCACGCGCTCCTTGAGAAGGCGAGAATAGATATCGTACGCGCGCTCGCCGCGGCCGCTCTGCTCGATCACCATCGGGATCAAGCCCAGCCCCTGCGGCTCAAAAAATTTGCCCATTTATGTCCTGCCCATGAAATCGTCGAAATCGACGGGTTTGTCCACCACGCTGGCGCGGGACTGGACCCACGCCACCAAGTTTTCCTCGAGCGCCAAGCCTTCCGCATCCCGCAGCCGCTCGGGCTTCTCGTAGTACCACTTCACCACTTCCTGCGGATGCTCGTAGCTCTGGGCAAATTCCTCGACCACGGATCGGACTTGGTCGGGCTTTGCCTGCAAGCCATGGACCTTTACCACTTCGGCCATGATCAGCCCCAGCCGAACCCGGCGCTCCGCTTGCTCCAGGAACATGTCCAGGGGCAACGAGTTTCCCTGGGACTTTACACCTCGGGCCTCCAGGTCGCGCTGCATATTCTTCGCCAATTGTTCGGCCTCAATATCCACGAGGGTCTTGGGAAGTTCGAGCTTTGACGTGTCCAGCAGGGCCTGCATCACCTGCTCCTTGATGCGCGCCCTGACCCGGCCCTTCACTTCCCGCTCCAAATTGACCCTGATTTCCTCCCGAAGTTTAGCAACGTCTCCGTCAGCGACCCCCAACGCCTGGGCGAAGGCGGCATTCATCTCCGGCAACCTGCGCTCCGCAACCTCCCTCAAAGACACCTCGAAAACCGCTGTTTTTCCAGCAACTTCCTTGCCATGATAGTCCTGCGGAAAGGTTAGTTCAAATGTCTTGGACTGACCCTCCGCCATGCCGGCGATCTGGGTCTCGAAGTCGGGAAGAAGCCTGCCTTCGCCCAGGAGCACGGTCACGCCGTTTCCCTTGCCGCCCTCGAATTCCTGGCCCTCCAGAGTACCGCGAAAATCAATGGTCACCTGGTCTCCGGCAGCCGCCGGCCGCGGCACCTTTTCAAATGTGGAACGCTGCTTGCGCAGGACCTGGAGGGTTTTTTCCACTTCGGCGTCGCCGATGGCGACCTGGGGCATTTCCACCACCGCCTGGCCCAGATCTCCCAATACGACCTCGGGATAGATCTCAAAGGTCGCGCTGTACTCGAAATCCGCGGCAGCCTCGTCACCCCGGGGTTCAAAGCGCGGATATCCGACTACCTTGAGTTTCTGCTCCCGGACCGCCTCGCTGAAGCTGCGCTGCAGCGCTTCGCCGAGAACTTCCTGGCGGACCTGGGCTCCGTATTGCTGCTCAACGATCTTCAAGGGCACCTTCCCCGGCCGGAACCCGGCAACCCGCGCAGTTCGCGCGAGCCGTTTGAGTCGGGTTTCCACTTCGCCTTCGATTTCGGTCTGGGGTACCGATACCAGGAGCCGTCGCTCCAGATTCCCCAACGTTTCCAGACTTGTCTGCATCGAATGTCAATTCCTCGCCAGTGAGAGTGGGTTCGCCTCAGAGTCCCCTCGCGCCACCCGCCGCGCGTGCCTGAGAATTCTTCTCTTTACCAATGCGGCACCGGGTGGTTCCACGAGTCCCTGGTGCGAAAGGAGAGACTCGAACTCTCACGCCTTACGGCGCTGGAACCTAAATCCAGTGCGTCTACCAATTCCGCCACTTTCGCCCAGACCTAAGTGTAATATAATCGGGCGCTTTCCGCAGCCCGAAAGCCCAAAATCCCCTCGAAAAACCAAGCAGTTCCGAGGCGGCGGGCAGGTCGCTGACTTCCGTGCCAGTCCATCACTACGAGAACTTCCCGGTGGCGTCATGGCTTCTGCCCCGGGGTCTGCGCGAACCGATCGAAGCCATTTATGCCTTCGCCCGACAGGCCGATGACCTGGCTGACGAGGGTGACAGGGATGACGCGGAGCGCCTGGATGCGCTGGACGCCTTCCACAGGGAGCTGCGGCGCATTGAAGACGGCGCCCTCCCGGAGACTCCCCTGTTCCGGCGGCTGGCGATTACCATCCGCGAGCACGAATTGCCCCTCCCACCCTTCCACGACCTTCTCGATGCCTTTGGCCAGGACGTGACCAAGAAACGCTATGCCGACATCGGCGAGGTAATGGAATACTGCCGGCGCTCGGCGAATCCAGTGGGCCGCCTCCTGTTGCATCTGTTTCGGGCGGCAACGCCCCGCAATCTGGCCCTTTCAGACGGCATCTGCTCCAGCCTGCAACTCATCAACTTCCTTCAGGACGTCGCCGTGGACTACCAAAAGGGGCGCGTCTATCTTCCCCAGGAGGAGATGGCGCGGTACCGGGTCTCCGAGGACCAGATCGGGCGCGGCGACCCCGGCGGCACCTGGCGTGCCTTCATGCTTTACCAGGTCGAGCGCGCCCGGAAAATGCTTCAGGCGGGGGCACCCCTTGGCAAGGCCCTCCCGGGCCGAGTTGGCCTGGAAATCCGCATGACCGTTTTGGGAGGGGAGCGCATACTGAAGAAGATTTTCGATGCCGGAGGGGACGTTTTCGGTCACCGCCCAATGCTGGATCCCGCGGACTGGGCCTACATGTTGTGGCGCGCCCTGCTCGCGAAATAGCCGTTGACCCTCCTCCCGCCGATCCGCAAATCCGTGCAGCCGCACTCGCCCTTGGCCGGAACGAACCGGCAGGTCCAATGCTCGTAGCCGCCAAGACCGGTCCGCCGACGGTTCACGACGTCCCCACCATGACGCCTG
>DKBC01000076.1 GCA_002451065.1 Betaproteobacteria bacterium UBA6910 | reverse complement strand
TTCATGGCGTCGATCGCCAGCTCGCAATATTGCTCGAAGGCATTCATGAGGGGATCGATTCCGCCCACGTCATGGGAATCCCTCAGCCATCGCGTCTCCGGCTCCACTTCGAGCAGGAGACAGATGGACTCGTGAATCGTCCAGAGTTTGCGATCGCACCATTTCGGATAGATTGGCGCGGTTACCATCGAATGCTCCTCCGGGATCTGGCGTACGCCAGCAATAAATATTTTGCAGCCCATTATAGTCGACCGGTCCTCGCGGACAAGCCGCGGAGCGAGATTCCCGTGGTGGCCCGGACACGCGGCCAATCCCCCGCGGCGCCAAGGCATCGGACCGCGGGTCATGACCAGCGCGGCCGCGCGACCGGATGCGGGGGAAGAGCGCGATGCGATGCACGATCGCTGACCGTCAAGGCGGAGCGGTGTCGGTTTCGCGGTATACTCGCATCCCATGAAAATTAACGGGATCGCCATCGACGATACGTTCGCGGAGGCCTTCGGCATGAGGGCGACGCGGCTGGTCCTGACCGCCCACAATCTGAAATGGGCTTACCACGCGGCAAATTCGATGACGGGATTCGCGACGTCGGTGATCGGCTGCGGTTGCGAGGCCGGCATTGAGCGCGAGCTCGGCCCCGACGAGACGCCCGACGGCCGGCCCGGCGTNNGTCTTCGCCGGTATCGAGCATGGCGAGAAGCTTCCCCTGGGCAAGACGCTGCGCTACTTCGGGGACGGCTGGCAGACCTCGAAGCGGATTGGCGGCAAGCGCTTCTGGCGGGTGCCCGTGATGGACGGGGAGTTCATCGCCCAGGAGACCACCGCCATGGTCAAGGCCGTGGGCGGCGGCAATTTTCTGGTGCTCGCGGACTCCCAGGCGGCGGCCCTGCACGCCTGCGAGGCGGCCATCGATGCCATGCGCCGCCTGCCCAACGTGGTCATGCCTTTCCCGGGGGGCGTGGTGCGCTCCGGCTCCAAGGTGGGATCGAAGTACAAGGCCCTCGGCGCATCCACCAACGACGCCTTCTGTCCGACGCTGCGGGGCGTGGTTCGCAGCGACCTGTCAGAGGGCGTGGGGGCGGTGCTGGAAATCGTGATCGACGGGCTCACCGACGCCGACGTGGGAGCCGCCATGCGGGTCGGGATCCTTGCCGCCTGCGGGCGCGGGACTGCCGGTGGAGTGCGCCGGATCTCCGCCGGGAACTACGGCGGCAAGCTGGGCCAGTTCCACTTCAAGCTGCACCAGTTGCTGGCATGAGCGCGCTGACTTTCAGGCTCAGGCACGAGCCCCAGCTCCGGGTGAGTCTGGCGCTGCTGGTCCCGCAAACGCTTGCCCGGTTGAGTCCCGCCGCGATCCCGGAGATGGAGCTGACGTGGGGCAGCGGGGCCATCAAGGTAGGCGAACTTTTCGAGATCAGGGGGAGTGACGCTTCACACCTGGTTTTCGAGGGCGGATCGCCGAAACTGGATCGCATTGGAGAGGCCATGGCGTCCGGGGAGATCATCGTGCGCGGCGACGCGGGCGCCTATCTCGGGCATCGGATGGCGGGTGGGACCATCCGCGTGGACGGAAGCGTCGGGGCCTATTGCGCGAGCGGCGCAAGGAACGGGTTCATCACCGTGGACGGGGACGCGGGGGATTTTCTCGCGGCGGCGCTGCCCGGCGAGCACCGCGGGATGGCAGGAGGCTTGGTATTGATTCGCGGCGATGCCGGCGAGCGGGCAGGGGACCGCATGCGGCGAGGCGTGGTGCTCATCGAGGGGAGCGCCGGCGATTACTGCGCCTCCCGCATGGGCGCGGGGACCATCGCCGTTTTGGGGCGCACCGGCGCTGGCATCGCAACCGGCATGCGCCGCGGCACCCTGCTGCTGCGGGAAACGCCGGAGCTCCCGCCCACTTTCAATGACTGCGGGGTGCACGATCTGGGCTTTCTTCAACTCCTGTACCGTTCCTGGGCTTCGTTGCCTGGGGGATTCGCCGCGTTGCCGGGGAACTCGCTGACTGTGCGCCGCCTGGTAGGCGACCTGGGCAACGGCGGAAAAGGGGAAGTGCTGGTCTGGGTTTGACGCCGCTCAGGCGTCAGCGAACGAACCGAGAGCGAGGCGCAGGGTGGAGGTTTCCCCCAGGCGCGTGATGCCCTGGTCGCGGGCCCGCTGCAACCAGTCTCGGGCCGCGCCCAGGCCCGGAATCTGCGCATCCGGCGCCAGCTCCAGCAGGGGAAGCAGCACAAATGCCCGGAGATGGGCCCGGGGGTGGGGCACCACGAGTTCCTCGGTCGCGAACTGCAGGTCGCCATAGATCAGGATGTCCAAGTCCAGGGTGCGCGGCGCGTTGAGGAACTCGCGCACCCGGCCGTGGGCGCGCTCGATGGCGAGGAGTTCTTCCAGAAGCTCCTTGGGCGCGAGGGAAGTGCGCACCTCCGCCACCGCGTTGGTGAAGTGCGGCTGGTCCGTGTGTCCAACCGGCGCGGTACGGTAGAGGGAGGAGCAGGCCCTCAGGGTGATGCCCGGGCTCGCGGCGATTTCGTCGAACGCGGTGAGCACCTGGCGCTCCGGGGAGACCAGGTTGCTGCCAAGCCCAATGAAGACCCGCTGCTCCCTCATCGCGAGGCGCTGTTTCCCGTCGAGGAGCCCGTGTACGCCATAACCTCCTCCACCAACGGCCCTTTGCCCTGCTCCTTCCCCAGATCGGGGATCACCGACTCCACCCGGTAAAGGCCTCCGGGCACCTGGTCGGACAAGGTGAACACGTAATACTTGCCGGTGTACTTCTCGAACCTCTCCTTGTTGGGGTCGTCGAGGTACGGGCTAATGCGAATTTCCTTGGCCGCGATCTGGCGCCCGTCGTGGCTGACGGTGACCGGCTTCACTTCGGGATTCGCGGCCAGGGCGAGGCGGATGCGCTTCTGAAAATAAACGTGGTTTTTTGCACCCGTCAGTCGCTTCATTTCCCGGATGTCCCGCTCCAGGAAGCAGAGCAGCGCGGGGTTGCCTTCCGCGCTCTCGATGGGGGGCACCTGCAGATGCTCACCTGCAGCGGAAAGGCAGCGGGTCGCCACCTGTTTGCCGTTGCCGC
>DKBC01000132.1 GCA_002451065.1 Betaproteobacteria bacterium UBA6910 | reverse complement strand
CCTGGTGGAGTCGGTGACCCAGTCCATCTCGCGCATCGCCGCCGGGGCCCTCGACGCGGCGGCCAACTTCGTCGAGCAGGCCATGGCGCGCACCGTGCCGGTGATCATCAGCTTCCTCGCCCGGCTCCTGGGGCTGGGCGGCATCTCGGACACCATCCGCAATATCATCGCCCGCATCCGTCGGCCCATCGACCGTGCCCTCGACCGGATCATCGACTTCATCGCCCGCCAGGCGCGACGGCTGATCTCCGGCGGACGCGCCCTGGCCGGCCGGGCCGCGGCGGCGGTGCGCCGGCTGCTCTTTCCCGAGCATCGCTTCCAGGCCGGGGGAGAGAGCCACACCCTGCGGGTGGACGCGGCGGGCGGCAGGCCGCGGCTGTTGATTGCCAGCGCGCCTCAGCCCATCGAGCAGTTCCTCAACAGCTACGCGGCGAACCATACCCTCAACGCCGAAAAGCAGCAGAAAATGGCCGAGGCGCGGGGCCTTATCTCCTCCCAGATCAATCCCCTGCTCACCCGGCTGCAGCAAGCCGAGCAGCGCAGCGCGCCCCAGACGGAAATCGACGGGCTGAATGGCCAGCTCCTGGAGAAGGAGGTGGCCCTGTCGGAGCTGGTGCGGCAGATCGTCGGCAGCGGCCAGCTGAACGTCGAACAGCTGGAATACAACCTGGAGGGGCTCAGCGGCACCTACGCCAGCATGCCCAAGCCGCGCCGCGACGACATGACCGCCGACCATCAGCCGCAGGCCGCGGTGCTGCAGTGGGCGGCCACCGAGACAGGCCTCTATTCAGCGGGGTCGCCCATGAAGGCGCGGGCGGCCAACCGGGCGGCGGCCGGGTACGCGATCAACCTGCAGGCGGGCCGGCACATGGCCGGGCGGACCTACGGCGGCAAGGGGACCGGCACCAAGAACGAGTTCATCGCCGCTTTCCGCAGTCAGACGGCCAACCTGACCGACCCGCAGCGGAAACGGAACAAGGTCGTCGACCTGCTTCGCAGCGATCTGCAGGCCGACGTGGCAACCATGCGGACGGTCGCCAACTCCGACGCCAGCTACGGCGATATCGAGCGGCTGGCCGACGCCACCCCGGAGCAGAAGCGCGGCTTGAAGGATCGCGTCAAGAGCCAGATTCTCGCCGGCGAGAGCCGGCTGGCCGCCCAGAACCTCGACAGTCTGCGGCAAGCCTGAAGGCTGACTGGGTGGTCGTGTGCGGCGACTTCAACGCGGAGGGGGGCGAGGTCCCGGTGGAGACGATCCGTGGGGAGGTGGAGAACACGGGGAATGGGCGGCTCGCCCGCCGGGTGCTCATGCCCTCCGAGAACACGGTCCCGGAGTCGTCCCGGTACACCCTCTTCCACCGCGGCAAGGGCAGGATGCTCGACCACCTCCTGGTCTCGAGGGGGCTCATGACGCACTACCGCGGTGCGGAGATCCACAACGAGCTCCTCTGCGACGAATCCGTGGCCTTCGCCGGGGAGAAGCTCTACCCGGAGTCGGACCACGCGCCGGTGGTGGCGCGTTTCGATCTGCCTGAAGAGTAGGGTATTCTGGGGCCTTCGACGGCCGGCTTCGATTGACGGAGCAAGATTTCGGGGGAAAAGAGTGAACCGGGTTCGTCGGACAAGGCGGATCGCCGGAATGACAAAGGTGGAACCGTCTTGCTCGAAGGACAAGACTTTCGCCGAAGATAGAGAGGTGACGCATGGCTCGGACGTACGTCGTGCAACCCGGGGACACCCTGGGGAAGATCGCCAAGAAGTTCTACGGGGACGCGGGCGCGTACCGGAAGCTCGCGGACTACAATGGCATCCGCAACCCGGACTGGCTCTCCGTGGGACAGACCCTGGAGGTCCCCTCCCGCGCAGAGCTGGAGGGGAAACCGGTAGCGCCCCCGGAGGCCCCGGCGCTGCCCCCGCCCAACGGCCTGCCGGAGATTCTCGACACCTTCGGCAACGTCTACGAGTACCTGCGGGCCGACGGCACCCTCGACCCCCGCTGGGAGCGGGACCAGCTCGCGAGCGCGCGACTGCCCTACCCGCTGCGCCTTTCCTGGGAACCCTCCCGCCTGGTGACCGCGATCTACGGCCACCGGAAGCTCGCGGAGGTCTTCCCCGAGGTGTTCCAGGAGATCGAGCGGCAGGGGCTCAAAGATCAGGTCCGGACCTATGGGGGCTGCTTCAACTACCGCACCAAACGCACGAGCGGAAAGCTCTCCACCCACACCTGGGGCATCGCTTTGGACCTGAACCCAGACACGAATGCCCAGGGCAAGGCCGGCGACATGGACCCGGGCGTCGTGGAGATCTTCCGGAGCTTCGGGTTCAAGTGGGGGGGAGACTGGGCAGGAAGGGCCAAGGACCCCATGCACTTCCAGTTCTGCAGCGGGTATTGAGGCATCGAGGAGTTGGGACCAAGCGGGGCGCTTCGGCTTCCGGCCGAATCCGCCCGTCACCGAGCCCGCCCATGGGGGGTCGTCCGCAGGTAGGGCTCCTCCTCCACCACGATGCTCTTGTAGCGGTTCTGGGAGAGGTGCCCGTGGCGACCGATTGTGCCTGTCGGCAGAGCCCGTCATGAGCTGCCGCGTGAGGTCTTTGAGGTGCGCTTCTCGGGGACGAAACGCCAGCTGGCAGTGATTGGGGATCAGGGCACGGGCGCGCCGAAACTCTTCGCGGTCTCGGTCATCGCGGAAGATCGGACGGCCCTCGATCCCGCGAGCCATGACGTGGCGGACGACCCCGAGGACGTCCAGACGGGTGCTGCGTGGCATCCCGAAAGGATGCCGAAGCGGCCTTCACCTGCCAATACCTTCATTATCTTTGCAGCGTCCCCGCCTTCCTCCGCATTCCTCTCCTTATCAAAACACGACGAATACATTGACGTCACACCATTGTGTGCTAAGTTTTCTGTCAGAAGTGTCCCGGGAGAATCCCAAGACCAAGAGAATCCCGGGCTGCTTCAAGGACAAAGCCCCTCGGGAGCATCTTCCTCTTGGCAGCAGTTGTTCCTTTTCTGTTCAAACTCGCTGCACGGACGCCGGAAAAAATACAAATAGGTTTGGTAGTCGTCGGGTCTGCATAGGTGGTGTTAGCGTATAATTATAAGAAAGGAGATAGTCATGAAGATTCGATTGGTAATTTCGTTGGCAATATTTGGATCTTTTGCTTTTCTGTCTCAGACAGTATTGGCTGATGATCTCTCTGATCTCAAATCTGCCCACCAAAAAATGTTAAGCGCTGTAAACGCAGGAGACGTTCAAGGCATTTTTGAGGTTTGGAAAGATGGGGATATATGGATCCCAGATACACTCGGATTCCCTGCA
>DKBC01000059.1 GCA_002451065.1 Betaproteobacteria bacterium UBA6910 | reverse complement strand
CTTGCCGGTGCCCGACTCGCCCTGGATGAGCACGGTGGTGGGCAGGGGAGCGAGGCGCGTGATCATGGCGCACAAGTCCTTCACCGCCGGGGAGGTGCCGACGATCCCCTCGACCCCCGCCATCTCCTCGACTTCGCGGCGCAGGATAAAGTTCTCCCGGGCGAGCCGCGCCCGCTCCAGGGAACGCTTGATGGCGTTCAGGATCTGGTCGAGTCGGAACGGTTTGAGAATGAAATCGGACGCGCCAGCCCGCAACGCCTCGATGGCGCTCTCGATACTGGCGAAGGCGGTGATCAGCACCACCTCACCGGCGAACCCCTGTTCGCGCAGATCTGCAAGCCACTCCACACCAGTGCGACCGGGCAGCGCGATGTCGAGCACGATCAGGTCGAAGTGGTAACGGCGCACCAGCTCGGCCGCCTCCTCCGCACTCGCGGCGGTCTCCACCAGCCCGCAGCGATTCTTCAGGGCGCGGGCGAGAAAGCTTCGCATTCCGTCCTCGTCGTCCACCACGAGCACGGAATGCTGACGCCAAGGACCGAATTCCTCCCCAGCAGGGGGGTTTTCCGGGGCCGGAACCGGGTCGCGACGAGCCAAGCGTCCTCCATCCTTAGGTATTGATTGTGCGCGGATTACACCACGCACCTGGACATTTTGTCCAACATCTTGGATTGGAAAGCGCCAGGGAAGGTTCGCCCCCTCGATGATCAGGGTCTTGCGTTGGGGAAGAACAATTGCTGGCCGTCGATCTTGTAATCGGCGATGGCTTTCTGGCCCTCGGGCGACACCACCCAGTCGATGAACTGCTGGCCCAATTCCTTCTTGACGTGGCGGTGCTTGGCCGGATTCACCAGAATCACGCCGTACTGATTGAACAGCCGCTCGTCGCCCTCCACCACGACCACCAGGTCGCGCCGGTTCTTGAATGAGAGCCAGGTGCCACGGTCCGCCAGGATATAGGCATTGAGTGACGCCGCGGTGTTGAGGGCCGGTCCCATGCCCGAGCCCGTGTCCTTGTACCAGGGACCCTTGGCCTGCTCGATGTCGATGCCGCCCTCCTTCCACAGCCGCAGTTCCGCCGAGTGGGTTCCGCTCTTGTCGCCCCGGGACACGAACGGCGCTTTGGCGGCCGAGATCTTCTTGAGCGCCTCGGTGATGTCCTTGCCGCCCGCCACCTTGGCCGGATCGGCCTTGGGTCCGATCAGCACGAAATCGTTGTACATGACGTCCCTGCGCCCGATGCCGAAGCCGTCGGCGACAAACTGCTCCTCCTTGGCCTTGTCGTGAACGAAGACGACGTCCGCGTCGCCGCGCCTGCCGGTGTCCAGGGCCTGCCCGGTGCCCTGGGCGATCACCCGCACCTTGATCCCGGTCTCCTTCACGAAGATGGGCAGGATGTGGCCGAACAGTCCGGACTGCTCGGTGGAGGTGGTGGACGCCACCACGATAAATTNNGGAAAAAAACGTTGACGGGCGTGTACTCCATCACCCGTCCCCGGTGCAGAAAAATGACCTCCTCGGCCAGGCGCCGGGCCTGACCGAGATTGTGGGTGGTCATCACGATCTTGCAGCCGCTGGAGGCGATCTCCCGGATCACCTCCTCCACGTCGCGGGCGGCGGTGGGATCCAGGCTCGCGGTCGGTTCGTCCAGGAACAGGATGCGCGGCTCCAACGCCCAGGCCCGGGCCAGGGCCAGCCGCTGCTGCTCGCCGCCGGAAAGCACACGAGCCGGCCGTTGGGCGAGATGCGACAGTCCGACCCGCTTGAGCGCGTCAAGGGCGCGCTCCATGCGCTCCCCGCGGGGCACTCCCGCCAGCTGGAGCCCGTAGGCGACGTTGCGCAGCGCCGAAGTACGGAGGAGCACCGGCCGCTGGAACACCATGGCCTGGGCGTCCGGACNNCAAGCTCTTTCCGGCGCCGTTCGCCCCCAGGATCACGGTACGCACACCGGCATCAATAGCCAGCGAAACCCGGTCCACTATGGGAAAGCCCTTGGGGCTGAAGCAGACCCGCTCCAGGACGAGCGGGAAAACGCTCCCGCGGCCGTTGCTCATCCGTAATGCCGCAGGGCCCATTGACGGGTCAGTTGGGCCGCGGCGTTCACGGCAATGATGAGGCCGACCAAAATGAATCCAAGGGCCAGGGCCAGCGGCAGATCGCCCTTGCTGGTCTCCAGGGCGATAGTGGTGGTCATGACCCGCGTCACGCCCGCGATGTTGCCGCCCACGATCAGCACCGCGCCCACTTCGGCCGCCGCGCGGCCGAAGCCCGCCAGCAGCGCGATCATTAGGGAAAAGCGGGTGTCCCACAGCAGCGTGAGGGCGGCGCGGCCCGGCGACGCCCCTAGGGAGCGCAGCTGCTCCTCGTACTCCCCCCAGGCATCTTCTATGGTCTGGCGCGACAGCGCGGCGATAATCGGCGTGATGAGGACGGTCTGGGCGATGACCATGGCGGAAGGGGTGAACAGCAGCCCGTAATCGCCCAGGGGTCCGGCCCGGGACAGCAGCAGGTAAACCAGCAGCCCCACCACCACCGGCGGCAAGCCCATTAAGCCGTTGAGCACCACGATGATGGCCTGCCGTCCGGGAAACCGGCCGACCCCAAGCGCGGCCCCCCCGGGCAGGCCCAGGAGCGCCGCGAAGAGCACCGCGGCCAGGCTCACCCGCAGGCTGAGGAGCACGATATCCGAAAGCTCGGGATCCGCGCTCAAAATCAATCGGAGCGCGGTCCCCAGGCTCTCCGAGAAGGTGTCCATGCGACTCCCGGACCAGGCGGCTCGCCTCAGCGAACCCGAAAAGTTAGTGTTCCACCCCGACCATCACGCTGTCGGTCTTGATGATGGCGTAGGCGACACCGCCTTCCTTCAGTTTCAGGTCGTGAACCGAAGCCGTGGTGATCTGGGCATGAATCTCCACCCCCGGCGCCACCTCGATGACCACCTCGCTGTTGATGGCGCCGTGGGTGATGGTCCTGACCGTTCCTTTGAGTTGATTGCGAGCGCTGAGCTTCATTTGCAAATCTCCAATTGGGTGGACGCCGATCTCTGGTGCGAGCCGCGGAATGCTGCTCGGACCTGGCTCTATAGGCAAGCGCTGACATATGTTTGTCTGCGCGCAACCAATTTTACTGCCATAGACGTTTCACATAAATATGCTATTTTTTGCATATATGATGCGCGTCGGCACCGTTCTGAGCTGGGAGCTGCCCGAGGGCGGGACGCGGAATATGGATCCCCTGGTGCTGCGCCTGGTTGGCGGGGTCGCGGAAAAAGGCTCGCTTCAGCGGGCCGCGCAGGATTGCGGCGTTTCCTACCGCCACGCCTGGGGCCTGATCGGCGAATGGTCCCGCCTGCTCGGCGGACCGCTGCTTGCGACGCGGCGCGGGCGGGGCGCCGGGCTTGCCCCGCTCGGAGAACGCCTGCTGCGCTCCTCTGCCCTGGTTCAGGAGCAGTTCGCCAGCCTGCGGCCGGCACTGGAGGAGAGATTGGCCAGGGAGTTTCCTGCCCAGCCCTTGGTAGCCGGGGGGCTGAGAATCGCGGCAAGCCACGACCTCGCACTGCTAAGGCTGAAGGAACTCGCGTCCGACCTCGAATTGGACCTGCGGATTCGCGGCAGCCTGGATGCGTTGGCGGACCTCGCGGAAGGACGCTGTGACCTAGCCGGCTTCCATATCGAAGAGGACCACGACTCCACCGTGAGCATGCGCGAGGTCCTGAAAGGCTTCCGTTTGATCCGATTCGTGTTACGCAAGCAGGGGCTGCTCGTGGCTTGCGGAAATCCGAAGCGCATCCGGACCCTAATGGATCTCATCCGCCCCGGCATGCGCTTCGTGAATCGCCAGCGGGGTTCGGGCACCCGCCTGCTGCTGGACGGGCTGCTGGCGCGCGAGGGCATCGACCCGGCAATGATTCGCGGCTATGATCAAGAGGAGTTTACCCACGCGGCGGTCGCGGCGACCGTCGCCAGCGGTCTCGCCGACGCGGGTCTTGGCATTCAGGCGGCGGCCCAACCGTCGGGCCTCGGGTTCGTCGAACTTGCCACCGAGCGATACTATCTGGCTGGCCGGCAAGCAAGCCTTACGTCGGCACAAGTCCGCCGCCTCCTGGCTATGCTGCGTTCGGCGCCCGTCCGCAGAGCCTTGGCGTCCCTCCCGGGCTATGACACCGCGGGCTGCGGCCGGGTCATCGAAACTCCCGCGGCATGGCGCAAACGTCGATGACAGAGGCGCCCTCTTCCGCTAACCTTCGACCGTTTCCACCGGCATCGACCCGCCATGTCCATCCACTGCTACGCGGCCCGAGGCCCACGCCGGCCGCTCGCGCCCTTCCAGTACCGGCCCGCGCCCCTGGGCGCCCGGGAGGTGGAAGTTGCGATCACCCACTGCGGGATCTGCCACAGCGACGTGCACCTAATCAACGACGACTGGGGCATCAGCCATTACCCCCTGGTGCCCGGCCACGAAATCGTGGGGGTCGTAAGCAAGGCCGGTGCCGAGGTGGATTCGCTCAAGGCCGGCGACCGGGTCGGCATCGGCTGGCAGCGCTCCTCTTGCGGCGTCTGCGAGTGGTGCCTCTCCGGGTCCGACAACCTTTGTCCCGATAGCGAGGCCATCTGCGTCGGACACCATGGCGGCTTCGCCGAGCGCATCCGCTGTGACAGCCGCTACTGCTTTCCGCTGCCCGCCGCCCTTGGGTCCGAGAACGCGGCCCCGCTGCTCTGCGCCGGCATCACCGTGTATTCCCCGCTGCGCCATCACGGGATCACGGCCAACATGAAAGTCGGGGTGGTGGGCATCGGCGGGCTCGGACACCTGGCGCTCCAGTTCGCCCGGGCCATGGGCTGCGAGGTGACCGCGTTTTCTTCCAGCCCCGCCAAGAAGGAGGAGGCTCTTGCGTTTGGCGCCGGACGCTTCGTACCCGTCTCCGACCCCAAGGCCCTAAGGCGAGCCGCCGGATCCCAGGATTTCATTCTCAGCACGGTGTGCGCAGACATCGACTGGGCGGAACTGCTCGAAGCCTTGCGCCCCAACGGCAAGCTCTGCCTGGTGGGCGTGTCGCCCGGCGACATCCGGATTTCGCCTGACGCGCTGATCGCCGGCCAGAAAAGCCTCTGCGGGAGCATGATCGGCGGCCGCGCCCGGATGGGGGAAATGCTGGAATTTTCCGCCCGCCACGGCATCCAAGCGAAAACCGAGGTCCTTCCCATGGCCCGGGTCAATGACGCCATTCGCAAGGTCGAGCGGAACCAGGCCCGCTACCGCATGCTGCTCTCCAACATCTAGCAAAACCGGGAAACTAAGATGACCGCCCAGCCCAAGTCCATCCGCGAATTGTCCTGCGCCGACGACTACGACCCCAATTCCATGCCGGTGGACAAGGCGCGGGAGTTCATCCGCGCCTTTCTGCAGCCGGTGGGCGGCACCGAGCGGGTCGCCATCCGCGCCGCCCTCGGGCGGGTGCTGGCCGAGGATGTGATTTCCCCGTTCAACGTGCCGGCCCACGACAATTCCGCCATGGACGGCTACGCGGTGCGCTTCGACGACCTGGAGGCCGACGGCGGCACCACGCTCAAGGTCGCCGGCACCGCCTTCGCCGGCAAGCAGTTCAGCGGGCGCGCCGGCGCCGGCGAGTGCGTTCGCATCATGACCGGGGCGGTGGTGCCCGAGGGAACCGACACCATCGTCATGCAGGAGCATGTCACCGTCGAGGGCGACCGGGTGCGCATCGGCGCCGGCCACCGGCGCGGCCAGAATCTACGCCGGGCCGGTGAAGACCTGGCCGCGGGGCAGGCCGCGGTGCTTAAGGGCAAGGTGGTGCGGCCCGCGGAGCTAGGATTGATCGCCTCCCTGGGCATCGGCGAGGTCACGGTACACCGCCGGGTAAGGGTGGCGTTCTTCTCCACCGGCGACGAGCTGGTGTCCATCGGCACCGTGGCCGCGGAGGGCCAGATCTACGACTCCAACCGATACACCCTCCACGGCATGCTGACCCGCCTCGGCTGCGAGGTGATTGACATGGGCGTGGTGCGGGACGATCCCGCATTGCTGGAGCAGGCGTTCAAGGACGCATCGGCCATGGCCGACGTGGTGATCAGCAGCGGCGGAGTCTCGGTGGGTGAAGCGGACTTCATCAAGGACCTGCTCAACAAGCTGGGCGAAGTGCTGTTTTGGAAAATCGCCATGAAGCCGGGTCGCCCCCTCGCCTACGGCAAGATCGCCGGCGCCCATTTCTTCGGCCTACCCGGCAATCCGGTGTCGGTGATGGTCACCTTTTACCAGTTCGTGACGGACGCACTACGTATTCTGCAGGGAGAGACCGGTGTCGCGCCGATCCCCACCTTCAAGGCGCTGTGCGCCAGCAAACTCAAGAAAGCCCCGGGTCGCACCGAATTCCAGCGGGCGGTCCTTTACCGGAGCGATGACGGGCGCCTCGCGGTAAGAGTCACCGGAGACCAGGGCTCAGGCATCCTGCGCTCCATGTCAGACGCCAACTGCTTCATCATTCTCCCCACCGACCAAGGCAACGTGGAGCCAGGAGCCGAGGTGGAGGTGCAGCTGATGGACGGGTTGGTGTAGGACCCGGATTCTGCCTGCCAACGAAAAAGCCGGCTGCCGCCGGCTTTTTTCTTCGGTTGCGACCGCCCTAGCCGCCGGCGGCCCAAGTCAGGATGGCCTTTACCCCGGCCTCGTCAATCTTGACCTCGGGATGGCCCTCCCCCTTGGTCAGCTTTGCGGCAAGGGCACCCGCCCCCTCCGGCTTGTGCTTCGCCGCCACGTCCTTCCAGGAGGGCGCCATCTTCATCTCATCCTTGGCGTGGCAGGTCCCGCAGCCAGCGCTCTCCGCGATGGCCGCGCCATCAGCACCGCTCCCAGGGATCTCCGCCTTGGATCCGGCCTCCGCCGCCTTTTCGGGAACCGGCTTGGCCTCCGACTTCCTGGCGGCGGGATCGTCCGGGACCTTGTGGGCAACGCCCCGATGACAGTCGATGCAGGTCATCTTCTGCTCTTTGCGGTCCTTGTGCATCTGCGCCGCCACCTCGTTGTCCTTGGCTTGGACAGCCAGGGCTTCCGGGGTGAAATCATGGCAGTGTCGGCACTCTGCCGAGTCGTTCTTGCGCATTTCGTTCCAGACCTCGTTGGCCATGCGCCAGCGGTTGGCTTCATATTTCTCCGGGGTGCTGATGGTACCCAGCATCGTGTGGTATGCATCTGAGAAACCCGCCTTGGCCTTGACGATGAGCTTTTCAGGATAGCCGTCGGGAATGTGGCAGTGGTGGCAACCCGCCTGAACTCCGCTGCGGTTCGCGAAGTGAACCGATTCCTTCCACTCCTTCGTGGGTATCGCCATACCGCCGCGCTCGTGGCACGCCGTCGAGCAGAACTCGTTGGTGCCCGTGGCCTCGATCACCACCGCGCTGGCAATGACTGCGCCGGCGCCGACAAGGAAACCAATCACGAGCAGCGCCGGAATCGAAAAACCCGTGCTGCGCCGAGGAAATGCCATCTTGCCGCCGTTCATTGCATGGACCCTTCCTGTTGTTGAAGCGTCCGGCTGATTATACGGAAGCCCCGCTTACAACCCAACCGCGCATCGGCTTGGAGCAATCGCGGGCACGAATTACCAAAGAAAAAAGGCGGGGTTTCCCCCGCCCCCTTCCCTCCTCCTCCGTTGTCCCTACTTGCCCTTCTGCAGTACCGGAGTGCCGGAGGCCACCGGCCCGCCCTTGCGGGACTGGTTTCTGTTAAAGGTATGGCTGCGCACGAACAGTTCGCCCGCGGTCTTGCCGGTGGCGGGCATGTACTTGTCCACGTTTCCCAGCTCATCCTGGTGGCACTGCTTGCAGGTTTCCCGCGGCTTGATCATGGGCTTGCCGGCGGAAGCGTGGGCCGAGTGGCAAGACGCGCAGTTCATGAGATCCTGCTTGTAATGCTTTGACTGCAGGAACTCCTGGTACTGCTGGTGGTGCTTGTTGGCGTCGTAGAACCCGTACTTCTTTGATTGTTCGTCGAGTAGCCACATCCCCTTCAGATCACCGGTGTACTCCTTGTCCAGCGCGTCCTCGGCGTGCACCCCGGGCGCGGTGAGCTGGTCGGGATACCATTTGCGCCAGTCATCCTGGCCCGCCTTGAAGCTCTCGCCGGCCTTCGCATGGGGCACGTGCTCCGAATCGTTGCCTTGGCGGGTCTTGTACTTGTGGTTTTCCACCCGGACGTGGCAATAGCCGCAGACCATGGACTGCTGCTCGTGGGACGCGTTCTTGAATCCAAAGATGTCCTTCTTGTTCTTGCTGTTGACATGGGCGCCACCAGGCCCGTGGCAGGCCTCGCAACCGACGTTGTGCTCCACCATGGTGGCTTCCAGCACCTTGCCGGTGGCCTCGTCCACCCCGGTCACCTTGTAGCCCGTGGTATGGCAGGTGGCGCACTGGGTGTCCCAGTCGTTCTTCTGCCCGTAGGCTTCCCACTTGCCGGACATGCGGTTGAACTGCTTGTCCATGAACTGCCAGCCGCCAGTCTGCTCGTTCTTGATCAGGAAGCGCTGCTTCCAGTACGAGCCCACCACGTACTGCACATCGTCCAGCTTGGCGGCCCGTCCCGTAACGTTACCCTTGGCGGGACCTCCGTCGTTCCACCTGGCCACCACGTCCTTGAGGATGCCGTCCTCCTTCTTGCGCATCATCTTGGAGTGCAGCGATTCGGACCAGGACTTGTGCTCCACCAGGTGGCAACCCTTGCAAGTCTCCGAGCCCACAAACTTGTCGCTGCCGCCCTGGCTCAGGCCCGCCGGCATGGGCATGTTTTGACAGCTCACCAGGACGCCGGCCGCCGCCAGAGCCGCCAAGCCAGTCAACAAGTGCTTGCTTCTCATTTATTGTTCTCTCCCTTTCCCAAAAAAATGTCGAAGCCCAAATGCAGCAGGGGCCGCGGATTCCGCGGCCCCTGCCTGCCCGTCACTGGAACTTGTATTTCAGCGTCGCGTAAAGGACATTCACATGGTAATCCGGATTCGCGTACGCTCCGGTCAGCCGGTCGCTTCCGAACGCGTACTGGTAGCCGTCGAAGCCCACATCCCGGAACTTGTAGTCCTCGTAGGTCCACCCGCCGGTCACATCGAACTGCTTGTTGATCGCATAAACGCCCTTGAGGTTAAAGGCGTACTTGGTGTAATCGTCCCAGTTGCTGATGCCGATGGGCACGTTGGTGAGCGGCGTTTGCCCGCTCTCAAAATTGACCTCCCCATCATTCTTCTGGGTAAGGAAATTTGCGACAAAATTGAAGCGCTCGTTGACGGGCACGTCCAGCCCGACCCCGAAGCCCCAGGCGTCGGTCTCGACTTTTCCGGACCAGTTGAAGAAGGTCGCGCTGACGCCGCCAAAAATGGGATCGAAGCAGTTGGGAACCGCCCCGCAGCTGCTCGTCAGGTTTCGGTGGTTGGAGTCATATTTGATGTTCTCGTAATCCGCGAACGCAGTCAGCTTGATGCCGCCGCCGGTAATATAATTCGCGAACAGATTGACGCCATAGCGCTCGTCGCTGGTACGGCCAATGACGGTGTCGTCGTAGTCATTGTATTTGTACAGTAACTCCGTCCCCAGGGCCATGTTGCCCATGGCCGCCCAGTCCAGCGTCAGCTTGACCACATTCTGGTTTAGGTTTGCGACGTCATAGGAGGAGATGAAGTTGCGGATGTACTCCGGATCTGTTGCCGGAAGTGCAAAATCCTGCAGAAAATTGGAGTCGCGCCACAGATACCAATACTTCAGGCGCGCCGTGACGTTTTCTAGCGAGGTGTTCCGCCACTCCAGTTGCAGCTTGTTATCGGTGGTCTCGTCCGCGTAAAACAGGATCGGCGAACGGGATACGTAGTGATAGTCATAGGTGCCCGTCAGCTTGTTGGCCCGGGACAGACGGTAACCCACTTGCAGCCCGGCGTTGTGCTTCGTATAGCTCAATGCCTCGGTCAGGAAACCTCCCGCATACACCACCGGCGTCGATTTGTTGTCCCGGTCGTGGTAGTAGTAATAAACGCGCAGGTCCATGTCGTTCATGGGCATCGCCGAGTAGGCCAACGACACGTCGGTGTAACCCACATCCCCCGAGAAGGCGGGCGTGCTCGCGGCGATGCCGCTGCCGAGCGGGTCTGTGTTCTGCTCGTTTTCCAGCTTCGCATAGGTGAACTTGCCCATCAGCGCGCCACTCCACGGCAGCTTCCGGTAAACGCCGTTCAGGAAGAACTGGTTGTAGACGTTGTCCGGCTGCTGAGTTGCGGAGTTGCCGGTTCCGTTGGGCGGATCCTGCCAGGTGATCTGCTTGTTGAACAAATTATTGTAGTACCGGCTCTGGGTGAAGTTCGCGCTGATCACGTAATCGGTCGCCTCCCATCCGGTTTCCACCGTCCAGTTGCGCGTCGTCCAGTCCACCAGGCCCGGCAGCTCCGTCGCGGCGAATCCCGCAGTGGAGCGGAACCCCTGGGGCCGAATGCCATCGGTGTTGAGCTCATTGGCGGCGAACCTGATGTAGAAGGGAGAATCAGGGGATACCTCGAGGTGCCCGCCCCAGTTATCACGCTGCATCTCGTGGTCAAACGGCCCCCATAATGCGGGGTTGTTGCCCGGAGTCGGCACCGCGAGCGCCAAGTTCCCGCCGCCAACCCCAACCCAAGGCGACAAGCCCCCGGCCGGACCGAAGCTCAGGTTGTGAACGATCTTGTTGTTGAAGATCCGGTAATCCAGGAAGTTGTATTTCTCGCCAACCAGCTCCAGGAACTGGTCATCCGCAAACACGTTTTCCCCGCGCAGGCGCACGGAGTAGTCGTCAGTCCGGCCGGTAAACTGGCCATGGAAAATGCCGTTGGCATCGAGATCCCGGTACTCAAAGAGCTTGGCCGCGTTGAGGGACGACTCGTCCGTCGAACGCCCCCCGATCTCGACAAAATCTCCTTCCGCCGCGGCAACCGAGCCGGAAACCAGGAAAAGTTGAGAGATAAGGCACGCAAGAATCTTCTTTTTCATCTCTACCTCCCCTTACTTGATGAAGCGCTTGCCGGCGGTACCGGCGGCGTTGCTGCCGTGGATGTTGCTGTGGCAGTTGGTGCACGACCGCGCCACCAGCCGGCTGCTGGGGCTCACTGGAAATCCCGGCGGCGGGATAAAGCCCAGTTTCGCATCATAGAAGTTGCTGGGGTGACGGCCCCAATCATGGCAGTCCTCGCACAGGTTTGGCTGGCGCTCCGTCAACAGCTTGTTCGCGACGCCGCCGTGGGACTGATGACAGGTCAGGCAGTTCTGCTCCACAGGCGGGTGCTCCCAAATATATGGACCCCGCTTGTCGGCGTGACACGTGGTGCAGAGCTGGGTAATGCTGTCGGCCTTGATCATGGCGTGATTCAGGGTACCGTGGGGATTGTGGCAATCGGAGCACTTCATCTTCCCCTCCGGCACCGGGTGATGGGAGATCTTGTTGAACTGGTTACGCACTTGGAGATGACAGACCTCGCAGGCCTCCTGCTCGAGATCAAACACCGTCGTGCGGTAGTAATTCACTTCGGCCCGGTCCTTCTTGCCGTGAACGTTGTGGCAGTCGCTGCAGGCCACTTCGTTCTTCTTGTGCTTGCTCATGTCCCAATACGTCAAATGCCGCCCGGAGGAATGGCAACCGAGGCAGGTGCCGCTTCGCTGGTCAGCCGGCGTCTTCTTGTCCGAAAGGCGCACCAGCTTGTCGGTGCTGCCGGTCTTGAGGTGATCCGAAATATCGCCATGGCAGGCGCCGCAGCCGCCACCGAGGCTGGCGGGCGTACCCTTCACACCCTTGACCGAGTGCTTGTTACCCTCGAAATGCTTGACGATGCGCTCGTGGCATTGGGCACAAGGCGCCCACTCCGCCTGTTCTGGGGCCTGCTGCGCGATACCCGAAGAGAAAGGGATTAACACTAAGGCGGCTGCCGCGCAGACGCGCGAGAGCAACCCGGTACGGGCCGACTTGGACAATGGCATTCTCCCTGCGACGACAACTCGAATGCGGCGCGGAACCGGGTCCCGCCGCTCCCCTTGCCCTAAAAAGTCGGGCGAACTTTACCTTGCATCTTATTCTGCCGTCGTATGGTTTTTTTGGTACGGCTGTTGCCCGATTGTTATCACGACCCCACGGCAAGTCAAGTTTTTTGCAGGATAACCCCACTGATTTGATGTGGAATTGTTGTGTCAACGCAACCTCTTCTGGTGCGTTGCATTCTAAAGGTCGGGTATCTGGCATAATTTCCCGACTTTCACTAAGCTTGCCACCACCGCTATCCGCACACCATCAACACAAGGAGACCAAGACATGAAAAGGATTTTGATCGCCACGATTGCCTGCCTCGGCTTTCTGGCCGGAGGCGCCTTCGCCGCAAAGCACATGGCCGGGGAGCAGCCCGCCATGGATGCCAAGGCCGCAGAGGACTTGGCAGCCAAGAGCAAGTGCACCATGTGCCACGCTGCGGACCAGAAGAAGATGGGGCCGTCCATGAAGGACCTGGCGGCCAAGCACAAGGACGACAAGGACGCCGCCGGCAAGCTCAGCGCCGCCCTGGCGGCCGGTGGTGGCAAGCATCCCAAGGTCTCGGCGTCCGAAGCCGACCTGAAGACCATCGTGCAGTGGATGCTTTCCCACTGACGCGCACCCGCGGCAAAAAAAAGCCGGCCCCGCGGCCGGCTTTTTTGTTGCCCTACTGCCCCGGATGCGGCACAGGGCCCATGTTAGACTGACGACCCCGCGCCGCCCGGAACCGCCGACCGCCGCCCCGGTTTTTCACCTGGAGACCCGTCATGACCGTCATCAAGCAGGAAGACCTGATCCAGAGCGTCGCTGACGCCTTCCAGTTCATTTCCTATTACCATCCGGTGGACTACATTCGGAACCTGCACGATGCGTATAGACGCGAGGAATCTCCCGCTGCCAAAGACGCCATGGCCCAGATCATGATCAATTCCCGCATGGCAGCGGAGGGTCACCGCCCCATCTGCCAGG
>DKBC01000191.1 GCA_002451065.1 Betaproteobacteria bacterium UBA6910 | reverse complement strand
TCGCCCAGCACCGGCAGCAGCACCTTGCCCTGCAACTCGTCCTTTATGGGCTGCCAGTCGATGTCGAAAAACTCGGCGAACACCGAAGCCTCGCCGTTCTCCAGCACGTCGAGCCACCAGGCGTTGTCGCTGCCCAGCACCCCCATGTGGTTGGGCACGAAGTCCAGCAGCAGCCCCATGCCCCTCTCGCGCAGGGCGTCGGTGAAGCGGTCAAAATCCTCAGGCGTGCCGACCTCCGGGTTGAGCGCGCTGTGGTCGACGATATCGTAGCCGTGGGTGCTCCCGGGACGCGCCTTGAGCAGCGGCGAGGCATAGCAGTGGGTGACGCCCAGGGCATGGAGATAGGGGACCAGCTGGGTGGCCCGGGACAGCGTGAAATCCCGGTGGAACTGCAGGCGGTAGGTCGCCAGGGGTACCCGCGCCGCCACCGGCGCCCGGTACGCGGTCGCCACCCGAGGCTCCACCGATCGCCCCCGCACCTCCCGCAGGGCCTCGGCCACGCCCCGGAAACGGGCATCACCGCCCCATTCCTCCAGGTCGAGGGTGAGCTTGCGCCGCCAACTGGGAAACTGCTCGGGGCGGCTCCCCGGCAGATTCACCTGGGCCGTCTGTCCCAGCACGTCCTCAGGCTGGACCACCATCACCACGGAGGGGGCCCGCGCCAGATAAACATGGATCGCGCGCACCAGTTCCGGCGTCATCTCCGGGTTGGAGACCGGATGCACGCTGACGTCGGGAGGCAGCAGCTGCTCCTGCTCCAGGGCCATCAGCAGCCGCGCCCGGTCCTGGGCGCGACCTACCACCTGGTTATGGCGCGCCTCGTCGGAGGGAAACAAGCCGAGGGAAGCGCGCAGGTCCAGGTCGGCCCCTTGCCAGTAGCCGGCCAGGGTCGGAAGATCGTGGGTGCTGACCGCCACCAGCGCGTTCCTCGGGTACCCGGTCGGGCGCTTGAAGGCGCCGTCGTTCTCCCGCTCGAAAAAGAACGGCCGGTACGACAGCACGCCGAGGGGGGCCAGAGCGTCGCGCACCTCGTCGGGCACGGTGCCCAGATCCTCCCCGATCACCAGGCAGCGGTTGCGCTGGCTCTCCAGGGCCAGGATGCCCAGCATATCCTGGAACGGATAGGCCACGTAAGCGCCATCGGCGGGACTGCCCCCGGGAGGTACCCAGAACAGCCGCATCAGGCCCATGACGTGGTCGATGCGCAGCGCACCGCTGTGGCGCATGTTGGAGCGCAGGGTGCCGATTAACGGCTCGTAGGCAGCCTCCGTCAGGCGGTGGGGAATCAGCGGCGGCAGTCCCCAGTCCTGGCCGTGAAGGTTGAAATCATCCGGCGGCGCGCCCACCCTGGCGCCCAGGGCGTACAAGTCCTGATGCATCCAGCCTTCCGCCCCGCCCCGGTCGATGCCCACGGCAAGATCGCCGTAAATTCCGACGCCAAGCCCGCGTTCCCAGGAGTGGCGCCCTGCCGCGGCCAGCTGCAGTTCCGCCTGCCATTGCAGATACTCGTGAAATTCCACGCGCCCGCGTTGCGCCGAGGCGAAGGCCGCCACCTGGGGCGAATCGGGGTTGCGGTAATCCTCGGGCCACAGGGGCCAGCCCCACACCGACGAATCGTTGCGATGGAAATGATCCTGCAGGGCGTGATACAGGGCGAAACCGTGGAGTTCCGAATCCCGATCGCGCCGGTATGCCTCGAAGGCCCGGCCCCGCTCGCTGCCCACCGCGAGATGGTGCTCGCGGAAATGCTGGTGCAGGCGCTCGAGCACCGGCAGCTTCACCGCGGCCACCCCCTTGTAGTCCACCAGTTCCTCGCCCCGGAGCGCCCTCAGGCGCGCCTGGAACTCCGGGTCGCGCACCGCGCGCCGCGCCTCGTCGCACTCGGCGAAATCGGGCACCGCCTCGACGTCGATGTAAAACACGTTGAAATGCCGGCGGCTCGAGGGGCCGTAGGGACTCGCGCGCTCGGGGTCGTGGGGGAACAGGGCGTGCAGGGGATTCACGCCCACGATGCCCGCGCCCGCCTCCGCCGCGAGGTCCACCAGGCCGCGCAGGTCGCCGTAGTCGCCGATGCCCCAGTTGCGGCGGGAACGCACCGCGTAGAGCTGCACTGTGGGACCCCAGACCCGGTGTTCGCCTTGCACCGCCGGAGGCTGGTAGCAGCGGTCCGGCGCCACCACCAGCAGCATGCGCGCGGACGCGCTCTCCCCGTCGCCCGGCCCGTGGACCTCGAGCCGGTGGTAGCCGATGGCGGGAGCAACCGGCAGTTCGAACCCGTGCCGCGCGAACAGGGCGCCCGCGATCCGGCGCTCCTCCAGCAAACCGAGGTCGGAGGGCTTGAATTCGCCCTGGTGCGACTCGCCGTTTTCCAGCACGAGCTGCCACGAATGACGCGCCTGGGCCATCACCGCCGGGACCGCCAGCGGGATCTCGATCGGGCCCTTCCCAGCCTGGACCACGAGCACCGGCGGAAGCAGGCGGCGCAGGTCCCGGGACTCCATGGCCTCCAGGGCAGCTTGCGCTTCCTCGTCCGTTGCCACGGCAAGGTGCATCGCGCCCAGCAATGCGCGCCGCGTGTCGTCAGTAATCTCGTGCAGCTTGCCCCAGATGTCGTGATATCGGGGCACGATCCCGCACAGTGCGGAAAGCCGCTCCAGAACTTCGTGGGCGCTCACCGGGATCCCCCTTCCCCGGGAGCATCGAGGAACCACGCCACCGCCCACGGCGCGAGGCTCCCCGGCAGGGAATCGGCGGCGCCTCCCGGGGTGGCATACAGCACTCGCCCCCCCGGACGCGGGAAGCCGTCAGCGCCATGGGCCGCGAGGTTTGCGACCAGATGCAGCCAGCTTCCGTCGCCCAGATGCCAGGCGCATACCAGCCCGCGTTCCCCGACGCGGCTGAAGCGGGCTGCGCCGCCCGCGATGCCATAGAGCCGGGGCACGATCTCGTCCCGCCGCAAGGCCAGCAGCGATCGGTGCAGCTCCAGCCACTCCCGGTGGGGTGGCTGCTGCAGCGTGTCCCACTCGAGGCGGGAGCGGGCAAAGGTTTCCTCGGAGTTGGGATCTGGAATGCGTTCCCGGGCCGCGGGATCGGCAAACTGGCGGAAGCGGGAAAACTCCCGGCGGCGGCCCTCGCGCACCGCATCCGCCAACTCGCCGCGGAAGTCGCAGAAATACAGGAAAGGCGTGCCGGCGCCGAACTCCTCGCCCATGAACAGCAGAGGCGGTGACGGCGCCAACAGCAGGACCGTGGTCGCCGCCCGCAGCGCCTCGGCCGTAGCCAAGGCCGCCAGCCGCTCGCCGAAGGCGCGGTTTCCCACCTGGTCGTGGGTCTGCAGGAAATCCACGAAGGCGAGGGGTGGCAGATCGGCGCTGGGCTCTCCCCGGGGCTCGCCGCCGCGAAAGGCCGACGCCTCTCCCTGGTAGGCAAAGCCCTCGGTCAGGCAGCGGCCGAGATGGCGTGCCGGGTCTTCGGCGTAGTCGGCGTAGTAGCCGTCGCTCTCGCCGCACGCCAGCACGTGCAGGGCGTGGTGGATGTCGTCGTTCCACTGGGCGGTGTAGCGCACCGCCGCACCCGACGCCCGGGTCAGCCGCCGCGCCTGATTGAGATCGTTCTCCAGCACCAGGTGAATCAGCCGCTCCCTGCCCGGCCCGCCGCGCACCGCCTCCGCCAGATCGCTGAGGAAATCGGGATCGCTGTCGTCCAGGATCGCATGCACCGCGTCCAGGCGCAGGCCGTCCATGTGGAACTCCTCGAGCCAGTAGAGCGCGTTGTGGATGAAGAAATCCCGTACCGTGGAACTTCCCGGCCCGTCGAAGTTCACCGCCGCGCCCCAGGGCGTGTGGTGCCGCTCGGTGAAGAACGGCTTGGCATAGGCGTGCAGGTAGTTGCCGTCGGGCCCGAAGTGGTTGTACACGACATCGAGCAGCACCATGAGGCCGCGGCGGTGGGCGCTCTGCACCAGTTCCTTCAGATCCTCAGGCTCACCGTAAGCGCTGTCGGGGGCGAACGGCAGCACCCCGTCGTAGCCCCAG
>DKBC01000136.1 GCA_002451065.1 Betaproteobacteria bacterium UBA6910 | reverse complement strand
GGCGGTGCCGACCAGATGGCGCGCTTCCTCCAGGGCGTCATCACCAAGCACAACCTGATGAAGCAGCCCATGGTGGTGATCAACAAGTCCGGCGGCGCCGGGGCCGAGGGTTTCCTCGACGTCAAGGGCTCCAAGGGCGACCCCAACAAGATCATCATCACCCTCTCGAACCTGTTCACCACGCCCCTGGGCACCGGTGTCCCCTTCAACTGGAAGGACCTGACGCCGGTCGGGATGCTGGCCCTGGACCAGTTCGTGCTCTGGGTCAATGCCGAAACCCCCTACAAGACGGCCAAGGACTATCTGGACGCGGTGAAGGCGAAGCCGGACAACAGCTTCAAGATGGGCGGCACCGGGTCCAAGCAGGAGGACCAGATCATCACCGTCGCCATCGAAAAGGCCGAGGGGAAGAAATTCACCTACATTCCGTTCAAGGGCGGCGGCACGGTGGCCACCCAGCTGGTGGGCGGCCATATCGATTCCAGCGTAAACAATCCCCTGGAGGCGGTCGCCCATTGGCGCGGCGGCACCCTGCGCCCGCTGTGCGTGTTCGACGACGAGCGCATGCCCTTCAAGGCCAAGATCACCGAAACCATGTCCTGGAACGACATCCCGTCGTGCAAGGAGGCGGGCGTGCCCGTGGACTACCTGATGCTGCGCGGCATTTTCATGCCCCCGGGGGTCACCCAGGAGCAGGTGGATTTCTACGTCGATCTGTTCAAGAAAGTGCGCGCCACGCCCGACTGGAAAGAGTTCGTGGAGAAAGGCGCCTACAAGGACCAGTTCATGACCGGCAAGGAATTCACGGACTGGCTGCAGAAAGCCGAAGACCTGCACAAGAACCTGATGCAGGAAGCGGGTTTCCTCGCCAAGTAAGGGCGCGCCATGACCGAACCCGGCGATACCCCGGCTGACGCCCCGCACGTCACGGTCCGCGCGGTCGAGACTGGCGTGGCGGCGGCGCTGGTCTTGGCGGGCACCGTGGTCGCGATCGACAGTGAACGGATTGGTGCCGGCTGGGCCTCCGACGGGCCGGAGGCCGGCTACTTCCCGTTTTACATCGGAATCTTGCTGACGATGGCCGGGATCTCGGTATTGCTGAATGTGATGCGGCTGTGGCGCCAGCACGACCGGCCCTTCGTAACCTACGCGGGGCTGGGACAAGTGCTTTCGGTGTTGGTGCCCACGGCGATCTTCGTCGCGGTGATCTACTACCTCGGGATCTACGTGGCCGCGGCGATCTTCATCGGCTGGTTCATGGCCACCCATGGAAAGTTCGGGAAGCCGCTGGTGGCGCTCATCAGCGTCGGCGTGCCCCTGGTGCTGTTCATGCTGTTTGAAAAATGGTTCCTGGTGCCGTTGCCCAAGGGGCCCCTGGAACGGATGCTGGGTTTCTGAATGACCGCGGCCAGGGGGGCCGGTCGGCCCGCCGTCCGGACCCCCTCGGCTGAATCGTCACCCGTCTAAGAGCTGGCCCCGGCATTGGGCAAACAGGCGTCGTGGTGGCGCCTGGAGGGAGGAGCGTCGTGGAAGATATCGGCAATCTGATGCACGGCTTCGCCGTGGCCCTGACATGGAACAACCTGGTCTTCATGTTCGTGGGCATCGTCCTCGGCGTGCTGATCGGGGTGCTGCCGGGCCTCGGGGGCGCCAACGGGGTCGCGATCCTGCTTCCTCTCACTTTCTCCATGCCCCCCACGTCGGCCATCATCATGCTGTCGTGCATCTACTGGGGCGCCCTGTTCGGGGGGGCGATCACCTCGATCCTGTTTAACATTCCGGGCGAGCCCTGGTCGGTGGCCACCACCTTTGACGGCTACCCGCTGGCCCAGAAAGGCCGCGCCGGTGAAGCGCTCACCGCGGCCTTTTCGTCGTCCTTCGTGGGCGCCTTCATCGCGGTCGGCGTCATCACCTTCCTGGCGCCGCTGGTGGCAAAGTTCGCCCTGCGCTTCGGTCCCGCGGAGTTCTTCGCGGTCCAGTTCCTCACCTTCGCCAGCTTCGTCGGAATGACCAAGGGCTTTCCGGGCAAGACCATCGCCGCCATGATGCTGGGCTTTGCCCTGGCCGCGGTCGGCCTCGACGGTGTCACCGGACAACTGCGGATGACCTTCGGCACCGTGGAGCTGATGCGGGGTTTCGATTTCCTGGTGGCGGTCATCGGGCTGTTCGGCGTGGGCGAAATCCTTATCACCATGGAAGAGGGCCTTGCCTTCAGGGGGGGAAAGGCCAAGATCAATCCCAAGGTGGTGCTGCAAACCTGGGCCGAACTGCCCAAGTACTGGCGCACGGCGCTGCGCGGCACCCTGGTGGGCTGCTGGATGGGCATCACGCCGGGGGGCGCCACGCCGGCCTCTTTCATGAGCTACGGCCTGGCGAAGCGCTTTTCCAAGGATGGGGCGAAATTCGGCACCGGCCAATTGGAGGGCGTGGTGGCGCCCGAAACCGCCGCCCACGCGGCGGGCACCAGCGCCCTGCTGCCGATGCTCACCCTCGGNNTACCTGGGCAACATCGCGGGCCTGCTAATCGTCCTGACCACCGTTCCCTGGTGGGCGCGCATCCTGCACATTCCCTTCAGCATTATCGCGCCCATCATCCTGGTCATCTGCGCCATCGGCGCCTACACTGTTCACAACGCCATGCTCGACGTGGTGATGATGCTGGTATTCGGCGTGGTCGGCTACCTGTTCAAGAAGCTGGATTATCCCTTGGCCCCCCTGGTGCTGGCCCTGGTGCTGGGCGACATGGCGGAGGCGAGCTTCCGCCAGGCGATGCTTCTTTCCCAGGGGAGCCTCTCCATCTTCTGGTCCAACTGGCTGGTGATCTCCATCATGGGGCTGGGACTGCTGATGCTGTTCTGGCCGACCATCAACTGGCTTTACGGCCTCGGAACCAAGAGATACGCCGACGACTAGCGGCCCGCGGCAGAATTCCTCTGTCGGCAAGGCAAGACCCGGCAAAGCGTCTTTTAACCGCGAACGGCGCAAAGAGCGCGGAGGATTTCGTGGTCTCTCTGCCTGGGCTTTTTGGGCCCTTTGCGGTCTCCGCGTCCTCCGCGTTCAAAGAATTTCTCTTGGTGCCCTCGTGGTTCAGGTGACACTCAGGCGCGCTGAATGCTGAGCTTCCCCTTTTCTTCCGCCAGGCTCTTAGCCAGCAGCGCGGCGCACGCGTAGACGGCGTCGATGTGCGGGGTTGGCGTCTGCGTGAGCCGGCCCATCTCCACCACCGAACCCACCAGCGCTTCCAACTCGATGGCGCGCCCGTGCTCGATGTCTTGCAGCATGGAGGTCTTGTGCTTGCCCACCTTTTCCGCTCCCGCAATGCGCTTCTCGAGAGTGACGCGGAAGCGGATGTTCAATTTTTCGGCAACCGCCTGCGCCTCGCTCATCATCCCCGCCGCCAAGTCGCGGGTGAGTGGAAACTGGCAGATATCCACCAGGGTGGCGTGGGTCAGGGCGCTGATGGGATTGAACGTGAGGTTCCCCCACAACTTGAGCCAGATCTCCGAGCGAATGTCGGGAAGGATCGGCGACTTCAGATCGGCGCGGACGAGTGCCTCCGAGATCTTCTTGGCCCGGGCGCTCTCCGAGCCGTCCGGCTCCCCGATCGGGAAGCGGTTGCCTTCCACCACCTTGACCACGCCCGGTGCGACCAACTCCGCCGCGGGGTAAACCACGGAACCGATGATGCGCTCGTTCTCGATGTTCGCGGCGGCAACGCCGTCGGGATCCACCGACCGCACGGAACGGCCCTCGAATTCACCGCCGTGCTTGTAGAAATACCACCACGGTATGCCGTTCTGCAGGGTAACTACTGCGGTGTCAGGCCCGAACAAGGCGCGCACATCCTTCGCCACGTCGCCCACCTGGTGCGCCTTAACCGCGAGCAGGACCACGTCCTGAGGCCCGGCTTCCTGCATGTTCTGCGTGGCGCGCACTTCCTTGGCGATGCGCTCGGTGCCGTCCTCCTCGATGAGCTTCATCCCGTTAGCCCGGATAGCCTCCAGGTTAGCCCGCCGGGCGATGAAGGTCACCTCCTCTCCAGCCAAGGCGAGCCTCGCGCCCAGATATCCGCCGATGGAGCCGGCGCCGACCACTGCGAATTTCATGATTTCTCCTTTGCCCCGAGAGTTGCAATCGAAACTTGGATTTTACCGGTATTCGTTACGCAGCACGCCTATCCCCGCGATCGCAACCTCCACCGTACAGTCCGGCTTCAGCGATCCCACCCCGAGAGAGGTGCCGCAGGTAATAACGTCGCCGGGATTCAGGGTCACCTCCCGGGAGATCTGGCTCACGATCTGGGCGGGCTTGAAGATCATGTCTGAAACCGGGTAATTCTGCCTTTCCTTGCCGTCGACGATCGTGCGCACCGAGAGCCCGAGAGGATCAAGGCCGGTGGCAATCACGGGGCCGAATACACCGAAGGTGTCGAAGCTCTTGGCCCGCGTCCACTGGGGGAAGCTCGGGTCCCGCTGGATCACGTCCAGGGCAGTGACGTCGTTCACGCAGGTATAGCCGAAGATGCACTGCGCGGCATCGGCCTCAGAGACGTCCTTGCACTTCTTTCCGATCACCACGCCGAGTTCGCCCTCGAACAGGACCTTGCCGGTATAGCTGGCCGGAGCCCGGATGGGCTGCAGGTGCGCCCAATAGGAGTTGGCTCCCTTGATGAAATAGAGGGGTTCGGCGGGAATCGCCAGCCCCTGCTTGGCCGCCAGGGCGTAAAAGTTGTTCCACAGAGCGATCAGCTTGGAGGGCTCGCAAGGCGCGAGCCAGGCGATGTCCGATACCGGCAGGCGTTCGCCGGTCGGCTGCGCGCCTTCGAACATACCGCCTTCGTGGAGTTGAACGACATCCTCCTCGACCGTGCCGAATCGGACGCGGCCGCCGTGCTGAAAACGTGCCCAGAGCATTGGGTTCTCCATCGGAGCGTAGCAGGCGTCGATTCTACCAGCGCGCTCCTGCGCTTGCGAATCGTGGGAAAATAGCGTCCTTCGCGTGAGAGATCCCTGCGTTCCGATGGAATGGTGGCTGGCCTACCTCGCTCTTGGTGCCTTCGTCGGATTCGTCGCCGGGCTGCTCGGCATCGGCGGCGGCGCCACCATCGTACCGGTGCTGGCGATGCTGTTCGCGGCCCAGCATTTCAACCCGGCCTACATCCAGCACCTGGCCCTGGGCACCTCACTGGCCAGCATCGCCTTCACCGCCATCTCCAGTCTGCGCGCGCACCATCTCCACGGGGCCGTCAGTTGGCGGGTAGTTCGGCGCATCACGCCCGGCATAGTGGTGGGAACCCTGGCCGGCGCCTATCTTGCGAAGCTGATGCCCACCCGTTGGCTCACGCTTTTTTTCGTGGTGTTCATCGCCTACATCGCGACCCAGATTCTCCTGAACATCAAGCCCAAGCCGTCGCGCCAGTTTCCGGGTGCCGCCGGCATGATGGCCGCCGGTTCCGTGATCGGAGTGACCTCGAGCCTGGTCGGGATCGGCGGCGGCGCCATGTCCACGTCGTTCATGGTCTGGTGCAACATGAAGATGCACCAAGCCATCGGCACCTCGGCGGCCATCGGTTTCCCCATCGCGGTGGCGGGAGGTGTGGGCTACTTCCTGACCGGGCTCGGGGTCCCGGGGCTGCCGGAGGGAAGCTTCGGGTTCCTGTACCTGCCGGCCCTGGCGGGGATCGTGGTGGCATCGGTGCTCACCGCACCCCTGGGCGCCAAGGCGACGCACAAGTTGCCGGTGCCCACCCTCAGGAAGATCTTTGCCTTCTTCCTCTATTCCCTCGCCCTGCGCATGGCCTGGGTCGTATTCCGCTAAGGGCCCGCAGACCGTCAATTCCTGTCCACGGACTCCCGGTTGGTCCAGTTGGCGGATTCCCGGTGCGGGCCCTTTTCCGGTTGCTCGGATCGGCCCCCGGAAGTTTTGTCAGTCAACAATGCAAAGGGGACATGGCTGGTAGAAACCTGGAGACCGGCACAGAAAAAGGGAAAGGATGGGGAAATCGCTTCGCCCCGTCCCGCGAAACGCGTGCGGTTGCAGGGTGGTTTGCGCCGTTAACGGAGGGCATCTGCCATGAGCGAACCCGGCCGCGGCGACTGGGAAGCCATGCCGGCGTCATCTGTAAGGCAACTGACCGGCACGCCTGAGAAATTAGGACACTTGCCGGGCCGACGGGCGGGCGATAGTCGCAGGTGATGGGAGGCATCCGATCAAACGACTTCCCTGGGCCGCCTGGAAGGTGTCAAATATGTGACGGCCCGATCCGGAGGCAGAAATAGGAGGCAGAGATGGACACGAAGGTCAGAGACGAGAGCGAGGGCAAGTGCCCGTTCAACCACATCGCCGGCGTCGGCAGAACGAACCGGGACTGGTGGCCGAGCCAATTGCGCCTGGAGCTGCTGCACCAGCATTCCTCGAAGTCAGACCCGATGGGACAGGGCTTCGACTACGCAAAGGAATTCAGGAGTCTCGACTACAAGGCGCTGAAGAAGGATTTGCTCAAGGTGATGACCGACTCGCAGGACTGGT
>DKBC01000270.1 GCA_002451065.1 Betaproteobacteria bacterium UBA6910 | reverse complement strand
TCGGTCAGCACCGGCACGCCGATCGCGGTGCGAACGTCGGCCAGGATCCGCAGCCCCTCGTCCATCCCCGGTCCGCGGAACGACCCGCCCGAGCTGCGGTTGGCCTTGTCGAACGACGACTTGTAGACGAACGGGATGCCAAGCCCTGCGCACCATTCCTTGAGCTGCCCTGCCGTGTCCATGGCCAGCTGCCGCGACTCGATGACGCAGGGGCCGGCTATCAGGAACAGGGGACGATCCAGCCCCACCTCGAAACCGCAAAGCTTCATGGGTCCCTGCGCGACAAGCGCCCGTCCGCCTCAGGCAATGCTCTGGACCCGACCCACTTCGGCAGATGCGGCATTGCCTTTCGCCCTTGCGAGCGCGGCCAGGATGAAAGCCCTGAATAGCGGATGGCCCCAGCGGGGGTTAGAGGTGAATTCAGGATGAAACTGGCAGCCCACGAACCAGGGGTGGTCCGGCAGCTCGATCATCTCGCACAGCTTGTCTTCGGTGGCGGACACGCCCGAGACGCTGAGCCCCGCCTGCCCCAGGCGCTCCAGGTATCCGTTGTTGACCTCATAGCGATGGCGATGGCGCTCCACGATGCGGTCGGTCCCGTAGATCTGGCGAGTCAGGGATCCCGGCTGGAGCAGGCACGCCTGAGCGCCCAGGCGCATGGTGCCGCCGAGATCGGACTCCTCGCTGCGCACTTCGGTACCCCCCTCGCAGGTCTTCCACTCCGTGATCAGAGCCACCACGGGATGGGGCGTCCTGGGATCGAATTCGGTACTGTGCGCTCCGTCCAGCCCCGCCTTGTGCCGCGCGTATTCGATCACCGCNNGAGTCAACGTAGTGGATGCGCACCCGGCTGCGGGTATGGATGCCGGCGTGGATCAGCGCCTCGCTCAGGGACTTGTAGGATTCCGTGAGGTCCACATATTTGCCCACCATGGCCACGTTGACCTCGTGATCCGGGTTTTCCAGGGCGTCGATCAGCTTGTTCCAGACGGTGAGATCCGCAGGGCGCGCGAGAATCCCGAGCTTGTGGCAAACGATCTCGTCCAGCAGCTGCAGGTGCAGCATGGCGGGAATCTTGTAGATGCTGTCGCAATCCACCGCTGAAATCACCGCTTCCGGCGGGACGTTGGTGAACAGCGCGATCTTGCGCCGCTCCCCTTCGGGCAGCGAGCGGTCGCCGCGGCACAACAGCACGTCCGGCTGGATCCCGATTTCCCTGAGCTCCTTGACGGAGTGCTGGGTCGGCTTGGTCTTCACTTCGCCGGCCGAGGCAATGTAGGGCACCAGCGTGAGGTGAATGAAGCACGCGTTCTGTCTGCCGAGTTCCAGGGCCATCTGGCGGATCGCCTCGAGGAAAGGCAGCGACTCGATATCACCGACCGTTCCCCCGATTTCCACGATGGCAACCTGGGCCTCCCCGGCGCCCGCCTTGATGCAGTGCTTGATTTCGTCGGTGACATGGGGGATCACCTGCACCGTGCCGCCCAGATAATCCCCGCGGCGCTCTTTCTTGATCACCCGCTCGTAGATCTGGCCGGTGGTGAAGTTGTTGCGCCTCGACATCTTGGTCGTGGTGAAGCGCTCGTAATGGCCTAGGTCAAGGTCGGTCTCCGCCCCGTCCTCGGTCACGAAAACCTCTCCATGCTGGAACGGGCTCATGGTGCCCGGATCCACGTTGATGTAGGGATCCAGCTTGAGGAGCGTTACCTTGATGCCGCGGGATTCGAGCAGGGCGGCCAGGGAGGCGGCGGCGATTCCTTTGCCCAGGGAGGACACCACGCCGCCGGTCACGAAGACATACTTGGCCATGGACCAACATGATAGCGCAAACCAAGGCCCCGGAACAGCGGCGGAATGCGTGTCACGCCGGCGGCTCGGTTATCATGGTCAACGATCGCCCCGAATCCCATGTCGTCGGCACTTGCGCAGGTCCTGAAACTCTATCCCGTCCTCGGAGCGGTTCCGCCTGCCGTGGCGGAGCAGACGCTGGCGCAGGCCAAGCCGTTATCCCTGGCGGCGGGTGCGGTGGTGTTCGACGAGCGCCGCGCGTGCCAGGGGTTTCCCATGCTGCTCTCGGGTTCCATCAAGGTGGTCAAGACCGCCCCCAACGGCCGCGAGCTCCAGCTGTACCGGGTCACACCCGGAGAAAGCTGCATCATCACCTCGAGCTGCCTGCTCGGGAAGGTTCTTTACACGGCCCGTGGGGTGGCCGAGTCCGAGCTTCGGCTCCTGATCATCCCGCCGCCCGTGTTCGAGGAACTGCTTGAGACCCAGGAGCCGTTCCGGGCGTATGTTTTCAGCCTGTTTTCCGAGCGCCTGTCGGAACTCATGCAATTGGTGGAGGAAGTGGCCTTCCGCAAGCTGGACCAGCGCCTGGCGGCGCTGCTGCTTTCCCGCGGCCGCGTCATCCACGCGACCCACCAATCCCTGGCGGACGACCTGGGAAGCGTGCGCGAGATGATCAGCCGCCTCCTCAAGAACTTCGCCGAGCAGGGCCTGGTTGCCTTGGGCCGCGAACAGATCGAAGTGCTGGACGCAGCCGGGCTGCGGCGCATCGCTGGCGGCTGACCGCCTTTAGGCAGACGTCCGTTGTTTCGCCTGTTGGGCGAGATACAGCCAGGTCTCGACCACGGTGTCGGGGTTGAGGGAAACGGACTCGATCCCCTCCTCCACCAGCCACTGGGCGAGGTCGGGGTGATCGGAGGGTCCCTGACCGCAGATGCCGGCGTACTTTCCGCGCCTGCGGCAGGCCTCAATGGCCAGGTGCAACAGGCTCTTCACGGCGGCGTCCCGCTCGTCGAACAGTTCCGCGATGAGCCCCGAGTCCCGGTCCAGGCCGAGGGTGAGCTGGGTGAGGTCGTTGGAGCCGATGGAAAATCCGTCGAAGTGATCCAGGAACTCGTCAGCCAGCAGGGCATTGGAGGGAATCTCGCACATCATGATCAGACGCAGGCCGTTTTCTCCCCGCTTTAGGCCGTTTTCCTCCAGCAGTTCCACCACCCGCTTCGCTTCCGTCACGGTGCGCACGAACGGGATCATGATCTCGACGTTGGTGAGGCCCATTTCATCACGTACCTTCTTGAGGGCCCGGCACTCCAGCATAAAAGCATCCCGGAACGACGCCGCCACATAGCGCGAAGCACCCCGGAATCCCAGCATGGGGTTCTCCTCGTCGGGCTCGTAACGTTGCCCCCCGGTGAGGCTGGAATACTCGTTGGACTTGAAGTCTGACATGCGTACGATCACCGGCTTCGGGAAGAACGCCGCCGCCAGGGTGGAGATGCCTTCGACCAGCTTTTCCACGTAGAACGTCACCGGGTCGCGATAACCGGCGCTGTGCTGCTCGACGGCCTGCTTGAGATCCAGCGGCAGGTCGGGATAGGCCAGGATCGCCTTGGGGTGGACCCCGATCATGCGGGCGATGATGAACTCAAGACGGGCGAGCCCGACCCCGGCGTTGGGCAGGCGCTGGAAATCGAAGGCCAGCTCAGGGTTGCCCACGTTCATCATGATCTTGAGCGGCGGCTTGGGCATGGCGTCGAGGGATATGTCCAGGACTTCCACCTCCAGCTTTCCCCGATAAACGTGCCCGGTGTCCCCTTCGCAGCATGACACCGTCACCGGCGTGTCCTCGCGCAGCGTACGGGTGGCGTTACCGCATCCGACCACTGCGGGAATACCCAGCTCCCGGGCGACGATGGCCGCGTGACAGGTGCGCCCGCCGCGGTTGGTGACAATGGCCGCGGCACGCTTCATCACCGGCTCCCAGTCCGGATCCGTCATGTCCGTGACCAGCACATCGCCCCGCTGCACCCGCTCCATTTCCGAAGCGTTCTGGATGACGCAAACCTTTCCGGACCCCACCTTCTGGCCGATGGCGCGCCCCGAAGCCAGGACTTCTCCCCGCTCCTTGAGCCGGTAGCGCTTCAGGGTGTCCATGGCCGACTGGGCCTTCACCGTCTCGGGCCGCGCCTGGAGCACGTAAAGCTTTCCATCCGCGCCATCCCGCGCCCATTCGATGTCCATGGGGCGACGATAATGGGCCTCGATGGCCACCGCGTAGCGCGCCAGTTCCAGCACTTCGGTTTCGGTGATGGAGAACTGCCGCCGCTCGGCTTCAGGGACTTCCACCGTTTCCGTGGAGCGCCCCGCCTCGCGGGACGCCGTGTAGCGCATCCGCACCGCCTTAGAGCCCAGGGAGCGCCGCACCACTGCCGGCCGGCCGGCCTTCAGGGCGGGCTTATAGACGTAGAACTCGTCGGGATTCACGGCGCCCTGCACCACGGTCTCGCCCAGGCCGTAGGAGGCGGTGATGAACACCACATCGTTGAACCCCGACTCGGTGTCCAGGGTGAACATCACGCCGCTGGCTCCGATATCGCTGCGCACCATGCGCTGAATACCGGCAGAGAGCGCCACCTCCGAGTGGGTGAAGCCCTTGTGCACGCGGTAGGCGATGGCGCGGTCGTTGTAAAGGGAGGCGAACACCTCCCGGATCGCCTGCAGCACGTTTTGCAACCCGTGGATATTGAGAAACGTTTCCTGCTGTCCGGCGAAAGAGGCATCCGGGAGATCCTCCGCGGTGGCGGAAGAGCGCACCGCGAAAGAGGCATCCGCGCCCCCTGTCTCCGCGATCATCTTCTCGTAGGCCCGGCCGATTTCCTGCTCGAGGCGGGGCTGAAGCGGCGCCTCCACAATCCACCGACGGATGCGCGCGCCGGTTTCCGCAAGCCGGCGCACATCGTCCACGTCCAGGGCAGCAAGTGCATCGTGGATCTTCTGTTCCAGCCCGTGCTGGGCAAGGAAATCGCGATAGGCGGCGGCCGTGGTGGCGAATCCGCCGGGAACCCGCACCCCGGCATGCTCGAGCTGGGTGATCATCTCGCCCAGGGAGGCGTTCTTTCCGCCGACGGTCTCCACATCCGTCATGCGCAGTTCGTCGAACCACGCCAGGTACCCGCTGTTGGACATCGCTGCGCCTTTCGTTGAGACCCGGAAGGAAACGGGGTATTTTACCTTTCTCCCCCTTCCACGGGCAGGCCGATGCATCCCAAGCGCACCGCGTTCTTCGTGTCCGACCGCACGGGCATTACCGCCGAGATGCTGGGCCACAGCCTGCTGACCCAGTTCGACGGCATGCCCTTCCAGGAGGTCACGGTGCCCTTCATCGACACTCCCGAAAAGGCCCACGAACTGGTCGCCCAGATCAACGAACGGGGCGTGATCCAGGGCGCCAGGCCCCTGGTCATCAGCACACTGGTGGACACGGAGGTGAGCCGCATCCTGGCCGGGGCGGATGCCTGTTATCTGGACTGCTTCCAGACCTTTATCCAGCCGTTGGAATCCGAACTGGGGCTGAGGTCTTCCCATACCGTGGGACGGACCCACAGCGCCCACGATGTCCTCAATTACCACGAGCGCATCGAGGCGATCAACTTCGCCATGGGCCACGATGACGGGGTCTCGACCCGCGACCTGAACGACGCCGACTTGGTGCTGGTCGGTGTCTCGCGCTGCGGAAAGACCCCGACCTGTCTTTACCTGGCGCTGCAGTACGGGGTCAGGGCCGCCAACTATCCCCTGGTTCCGGAGGACTTCGCCGCCATGCGGCTGCCCGCGTCGCTCTCGCACCTTAAAGGCAAGCTTTACGGGCTTACCATTCAGCCGGAGCGGCTGATGCAGGTCCGAAACGAGCGCAGGCCGGGAAGCGGCTACGCAAACCTTGCCAACTGCCAATTCGAGGTACGAGAGGCGGAAGCCCTGATGCGCCAGGAGGGGATCGCCTACCTGGACACCACCCACAAGTCCATCGAAGAACTGGCCACCACCATCCTGCATAACGCCCGTTTGCAGAGACGTATCTACTGACCGGCCGCTGCCACGGCGGAGAACCTTCGGCTAGCCAGTTTCCGCTCGCCCTTGCCGCCGCCTTACCGCCTCGTACAGACAGACCGCGGCTGCCGCCGCCGCGTTGAGGGATTCCGTCCCGCCGGGCATGGGGATTCGTACCGTCTGGTCGGCAGCGGCAAGCAGCGGGGCGCTGATGCCTGCTCCCTCGTTGCCGATCACGAATGCCACGGAGTTCTCCCAAGGGGCCTCGAACACCGAGCGCGGGGCGTGTGCCGCCATCGCAATCACGGTCCCGGGCCAGGCCTTGGCCACGGCGACCAGATCGGCCTGCCCATGGAGGGTGAGAAAAAAATGCGCGCCCACGCCGGCTCGCAACACCTTGGGGGACCAGGGATCCGCGCACTGGGCGGAAAGATAGACCTGCGATACCCCGGCCGCGGCCGCGGTGCGCAGGATGGAGCCCACGTTTCCCGGATCCTGTAGATCCTCCAGCAGGACCCCGACGCCTGGCGCGGGGCCGGGCGCATATTGCGGGATCGGGATCACGCCGAGAATGCCTACCTCCGGGGTTACCTGGGAGATGCGCCCAAACAAGGCATCCGGCAGCAGCACCGTGTCCGCGCCGCCAAACCGTGCCGATGCCGCCAAGATGTCCGGCCGGGCAGCGCCCGACGCGCTGAGCACCAGGTGGCGCGGCTGCCCGCCGCGAGCGGCGTAGGTTTCCACCAGGTGCAGGCCGTCCAGCAGCGTGAGGCCCTGCTCCCGCCGGGCCCGGGAGGACTCCGCCAACTCCTGCAGGGTTCGGAAAAAAGGATTGGCCCGGGAAGCGATTCGCCTCATGCCCGAGCCGTCAATCGAGGGCACAGGTCCGGAAGCCGGCAAAGACGTCCCGGCGGTCGGGCGTGTAGAAATTTCGCAGCGTGTTCCGCATCAGGCGCGGCGCGGTCATGAAGCAGCCGCCGCGCAACACCTTGTGGCTCCCGTACCAGGGGGCCGAATAGTCGCGGTACGGATCCACGACGAAACCGGGGTAAGGGAGAAAGTCGCTCCCGGTCCATTCCCAGACATTTCCCATCATCTGGCGGCAACCCCAAGCGCTGTCCCCGCCCGCGAAGGCGGCGACGGCGGCGAGCCGTCCGGTGCTCCCGTACAAATTGGCCCGTTCGGGTCCGGGGACCGCTTCGCCCCAAGGATAGCGACGCCGTCCCTCCACCCTGCCGTCGGTCGGATTCGGCTGGGTGGCGGCCGCCATCTCCCATTCCGCCTCGGTGGGCAGCCTTCGCCCAGCCCAGCGGCAATAGGCATCGGCCTCGAACCAGTTGACGAACATCACCGGCGCGTCGAGCGGCAGCGCCGCAGGGCGCCCGAACCATTGCCACTCCCATGCGGTGCCGTTGCGCGACCAGTAGGCAGGCATGCTCGCGCCAGCGCGCTCGCGCCAGCGCCAGCCTGATTCGGACCAAAACTCCCGCCGCCGATAGCCGTCGACGTCGCAAAAGGCCGCAAAATCGCGGAACGTGACGGGCGCCCGCGCCATGCGGCATGGGTTAACGGTCGCGGGATGCGCCCATTTTTCGTTGTCAAACACGAACCCGTCCCACAACATCGCGCCCAACATCATCTCGCCGCCGGGTATCGCGACATCCCCTTCGAGCACCCCACCGTTCGAGGAGAGGGCCTCACCTCCGGCTCCCGGCAGCCCGTGCCCCAGCAACTGGCCGGCGCACGCAAACGCCTCGTTATGCATGTCCTCGTGAAACACCGAGAGCAGGACAAAATAGGCGGTCTCCGGCGAAGGCTCCGCGCCATCGAGCTTTGCCAGGACCCCCTCCTGCACGCGTTCCAGGTAGCCCAGGGTTGCCTCGAGCCCGGGCAGCGGAAGATTCCAGCGCTGATCGTGGGGAACGCAGGAAGAGTCGTACAGGGCATCCGCCCGGGGGAGCAGCGAGGGCCCNNGGATTCACCTCGTTGCGGCGGGGACCGAGCAGCCGGGCGCCGCTCAGGGAATCTGCAAACCCGAGGGTTCGAGACCTGGCGTCCTTGAGCATGGATGACAGCGCCTGGGCGCTGGGGGTGGGGCCATTCAGCATGCCGTCGTCGCGGGTTTGCTATATTCGGTGTCTAGTCTAGCACTGCCATGCGCATCGCCATCGTCACGCCCGCCGGACGCACCTCCAAGAGCGGCAACCGCAACACCGCGGTGCGCTGGGCCGCCTTCCTGCGCGAACTGGGACACCGCGTCCGCGTTCAGGTGCAATGGGACGGGCAGC
>DKBC01000312.1 GCA_002451065.1 Betaproteobacteria bacterium UBA6910 | reverse complement strand
CAAGATCGGCTACCGGGGCGCCGGAACCTTCGAGTTCCTGTTCGAAAACGGTGAGTTCTACTTCATCGAGATGAACACCCGGGTACAGGTGGAGCATCCGGTGACGGAGCTGATCACCGGGATCGACATCGTCAAGCAGCAGATTCGCGTAGCCGCAGGGGAAAAGCTAGGTTTCAGGCAGCGGGACATCCAGTTCCGCGGCCATGCGGTGGAATGCAGGATCAATGCCGAGGACCCGTTCAATCTGACGCCCTCACCCGGGCGCATCACCTCCTTTCACGCTCCGGGCGGGCCGGGCATCCGCGTGGACACCCACGTGTACCAGAATTATCTTGTCCCGCCCTATTACGATTCCATGATCGGAAAGGTCATCGCCTATGGCGACAACCGCGAGCACGCCTTCGCGCGAATGAACATCGCGCTCTCCGAGATGGTGGTCGAGGGCATCAAGACCAACATCCCCCTGCACCAGGACCTGTTGCAGGACGCCGCCTTCGTACGCGGCGGCACCACCATTCATTACCTGGAAGGGAAGCTCGCGGCCCTGCGCAAGACCGAGTAGCGACCATGCCCTGGCTTGCGCTGTCGGTCACGGTGGAAGCGGCGCGCGCGGAGGCCCTGGGCGACGCGCTGTTGGAGCAGGACGCTGTTTCCGTGGAAATATTCGGCATCCCGGGAGCCGCCGGCGAGCCCGAAGCGGTTGCCGAGGGCGAGGGGCCGGTATCGGTCGAATGGCTGCGGGTGGGGGCCCTGTTGCCGGAAACCGCGGATGCGGAGGCAGTGCTTGCCGCCGCGGCCGCGAGCTGCGGGCTGGAGGGCGTTCCCCCGTCTCAGGTGCAGCGGGTGGAGGAGGCGGACTGGGTCGGCATCACCGAGTCCCAGTTCCAGCCCCTGCGGGTGTCGCGCCGCGTCTGGGTAGTTCCAACATGGCATGATCCCCCCGATCCCGCGGCGATCAATATCGCGCTCAATCCGGGGCTGGCGTTCGGAACCGGCACCCACCCGACGACCCGCCTCTGCCTGAATTGGCTTGACGAGCATCTGCGTGGTGGCGAACATGTACTCGATTACGGGTGCGGCTCGGGAATACTCGCGATCGCGGCCGTCAAGCTTGGCGCGGAAAGCGCCGTCGGCGTCGACATCGACCCCCAGGCGGTGGAAGTGAGTCGGGTAAACGCGGAACGCAACGGTGTGGCGGCATCGTTCCACAATTCGGATTCCGCGCCCAGGATTGAGGCGGATGTGGTGCTGGCCAACATCCTGGCCAACCCGCTCCGGGTGCTCGCGCCGGCCCTCGCCGCGGCGGTGCGCCCCGGCGGCCGGGTGGTGCTGTCGGGAATCCTTGCCGGTCAGGCCGACGAGGTGGCTTCCATTTACCGGGAGTGGTTCGACATGGACGAGGCATTGGAGGAGGAAGGCTGGGTTTGCCTCTCCGGGAAGCGCCGCGTCCCCGGCGCCAAATAACTTATGACGCTGACTACGCGCTGTCCGGCCTGCTCCACCAGCTTCCGGGTCAAGCCGCAGCAACTCCAGGCGCGTCAAGGGACGGTGCGCTGCGGCCGCTGCGCCACCGTCTTCAACGCCCTCGACAATCTCGCGACGCTACCGGACGCTCCCGAGACCCCGGACACGGCGCCGGCGGCGCCGGTGGGAGCCGGGCAAATGCCGGCGACGCCTTTTCCCGAGGAGCCCCTGGTCTTCGAGACAACGCACCTGGATCTTGACGTTACCGCGTTACCGCCGGCCGCACCTTCCCCCCCCGAAACGGAGGATGCCGTCGCGGATTTGGAGGACGTGGCTGAGCCGCGGCAGCCCGCCGAGGAGGATCTCGCTCTCTCCGAGTCTCCACCTGACCGGCGACGGGACCTCGCGTGGGGCATCGGCGCCTTGCTGCTGCTCGTGGTTCTTGCCGGGCAGGTCATGTATTTGCTGCGAACCGAAGCCGCCGCGATGCGCCCCGGCCTGCGGCCAATTCTCGAAGGGGCCTGCGGCTTTTTCGGCTGCAGCGTTCCGCTGCCCCGGCGCCCGGAAAAGTGGAGCATCGACTCGTCGGACCTCCAGGCCGAACCCGGCCGGGTCAATGTCATGACGCTCTCCGCGGTGCTCCGCAACCGCGCCCCCTACCTGCAGGCGTATCCCGCGCTGGAACTCACCCTAGACGACACCGTCGGCCGGCCGGTCGGCCGGCGCGTGCTGACTGCCGAGGACTATCTGCCGAAGGACGCGGACCCGCGGCAGGGCGCCCCCGCCAACGGTGAGGTCGTGGTCCGCCTGATGATGGATACGGGCGACCTCGACGCGGCGGGCTACCGCTTGTTCTTGTTCTATCCCCCGGCCTCGGTCGATAAGTCGAGCCCCGCTGCTGGCGGCTGACGGGACTGCGCGCGGACCCGGGCGCGGGCGCGGCGAGTTCCCGCCTTGTCACTCCAACGGGCGCGGGTTATAGTGTGCGGCGCCAAAAAAATACTGCCGCCGGGAGAGCGTATCTCTGATGCCGCTCCGCCGAAGTCGCAACCGCCCGGAATCGCTCAGGCAAGACCACGCGGGGTTGCGGAAGGCCGACTCTGGCGAGCGCTGGCGGTTCCTGGCTGGCCACCGAAGGGGCACACGGGAGCGTTGCGCTAGCCCGTAATCTCTCAGGTACCCGGACAGGGGGTTGGGGCGTTCCATGGCCGCCGGCCCCTCTTTTCGTTCACCGTCCCGGTCGCAGGCATGATGAAGCAGACACCGCTCAACGCGCTCCACCGCCGACTCGGCGCCAAGATGGTGGACTTTGGCGGCTGGGACATGCCGCTGCATTACGGGTCCCAGATCGAGGAGCATCATGCGGTGCGGCAGTCCGCCGGCATGTTCGACGTCTCCCACATGCGGATCCTCGACCTCGTGGGACGCGAGGTGAATCCCTACCTCAGGCTGCTCCTGGCCAATGATGTCAGCCGCCTCAAGATCCCGGGCAAGGCGCTGTACAGCTG
>DKBC01000154.1 GCA_002451065.1 Betaproteobacteria bacterium UBA6910 | reverse complement strand
AAGAAGGACCGCACCGTGGTGCTGGTGGACGTGCGCCGCACCCAGAGCGCGGCGGTGGCGGACATTTTCATCCAGGTAAAGCCGCGGCGGGACTTCGAGGTGCTGTGGGCGCTGCGGGCCCTGGTGAAGGGCAAGCGCGTGGACCCGTCCATCGAGCAGGTGACCGGCGTGCCGCTGGCTACCCTGGAGGACCTGGCGGCGCGCATGAAGAGCTGCCGCTTCGGGGCGCTGCTGTTCGGCATGGGGCTTACCATGACCCGGGGCCGTCACTTCAACTCCGGCGCCCTGCTGGCCCTCGCCACCGACCTCAACGAGTTCACCCATTTCGTGGCCAAGCCGGTGCGGGGCCACGGCAACGTGACCGGGGCCGACAATGTGGTCTCCTGGCAGACCGGCTATCCCTTCGGCGTCAACTTCAGCCGGGGCTTCCCGCGCTTCAACCCCGGCGAGTACACCACGGTGGATCTGCTGTCCCGGGGCGACGCGGACGCCGCGCTGATCATCGCCGCCGACCCCGGCGCCAACTTCCCGCAGCCCGCCATCGAGCACCTGAAGCGCATCCCGGTCATCGTGCTCGACCCCAAGCCCACCCACACCGCGAAGCTGGCGAAGGTGGCCATCACCACCGCCACCTACGGCATCAGCGTGCCCGGCACCGTGTACCGCATGGACGACGTCACCGTCACCCTGCGCCCGGCGCTGCCCTCCCCCTACCCGAGCGACGAGCAGGTGCTGACGCGGATCAAGGAGCGGGTGCGGGAGCTGCTCGGCGGCAACCGCGTGCCGCCCCTGCCCGTGCCCGCCGGCGCCGCCGCGTAACCGCCCGGGAGATCCCATGCTGCGCATCGTCAACGGACGCGTCCACGACCCCGCCAACGGCGTGGACGGCGAGGTGCGCGACATCTGCATCGCCGACGGCAGGATCGTCGCCGACGTGCCGCCGGAGGCGCGGCGGCTCGACGCCAGCGGCCTGGTGGTGATGCCGGGGGGCGTCGACATCCACTGCCACATCGCCGGCCCTAAGGTGAACCTGGCGCGCAAGCTCCAGCCCGAGGACCATCGCCGCGACGTCCATCCGCGCACGGCCTTCACCCGGTCCGGCACCGGCGGCACCGTGCCCTCCACCTTCACCACCGGCTACCGCTACGCCACCCTGGGCTACACCACCGCCATGGAGGCGGCGGTGCCCCCCATCGGCGCCCGCCACACCCTGGAGGAGTTCCACGACACGCCCGTCATCGACAAGGGCTTCTACGTGCTGATGGGCAACAACGTACTCCTCTATCGCCTGCTGGAGCAGGGGCGGCACGACGAGTTCCGCAATGCCCTGGCGTGGTGGCTTTCCGCCACTAAGGCCTACACCGCCAAGCTGGTGAATCCCGGCGGCGACGAGGCCTGGAAGGGGCGGCGCAACGCCAACATCACCCGCCTCGACGAGAAGATCGAATCCTTCGAGCTCACCCCGCGCCAGGTGATCGGCGAGCTGATCCGGGCGGTGGACGAGCTGGGCCTGCCCCATCCCGCCCACATCCACTGCAACAACCTCGGCCACTCCGGAAACTACGAAACCACCCTGGAGACCATGCGCATCGCCGAGGGCCACCGGGCCCACATCACCCACATCCAGTTCCACAGCTATGGCGAGGTGCCGGGCAAGTCCAGCCACAATCCGACTTCCAAGGCGCGGGAAATCTCGGACTTCGTCAACGACCATCCCAACATCAGCGCGGACGTGGGCCAGGTGATGTTCGGCAAGGCCACCAGCATGACGGCGGACGCGCCCCTGGCCTACATGCTGTCCCGCTTCGGCGACGGCAAGTGGGTGAACGCCGACACCGAGCACGAGGCGGGCTGCGGTATCGTGCCCTTCGCCTACCAGGACCGGGTGTACACCCACGCCCTGCAGTGGGCCATCGGGCTGGAGCTGTTCCTCCTCTCCAAGGACCCCTGGCGCATGGTGTTCTCCACCGACCATCCCAACGGCGGCTCATTCATGAGCTACCCGCGGCTGATCCGCCTGCTCATGGACCGGGAATTCCGCCGGGAGGAGATGAAGAAGATCAACCAGAAGGCGCTCCACGGCACCGCCCTCGCCGACGGCCTGGACCGGGAATACACCCTGAACGAGATCGCCATCATCACCCGGGCCGGGCCGGCGCGCCTGCTGGGGCTCGCCAACAAGGGGCATCTCGGGGTGGGCGCCGACGCCGACATCACCCTCTACGAGGAGCACCCGGACAAGGAGCGCATGTTCGGCGCGCCGCGCCACGTCATCAAGGACGGGCAGTTCATCATCGAGGACCACGAGTTCCGGGCGGACCACGAAGGCCGCGTCCTGCACGTGGCGCCGGACCATGATCCCCAGATCACGGAGGTGATCCGGCCCTTCTTCGAGGAGTTCTACAGCATGCGCTTCAGCAACTACCCGGTGGACGACCACTACCTCGGGAAGCACGAAGTGGTGCCTACCGCGAAGCAGCGCACGACCTCAAGCTGAACGCCACCATGCAGATCAACGGCATCCCCGTCGCAGACACCTTCGCCGAGGCGTTCGCCATGTGGGGCGCGCGGGTGCTCATCACCGCGGAGAACGAGAAGTGGGCCCAGGCGGCGGCGCGGACCATGACCGGCTTCGCCACCTCGGTGATCGGCTGCAAGTGCGAGGCGGGGATCGAGCGGACGGTGCCCGCCGCCGAGACCCCCGACGGCCGGCCCGGCGTGGCGGTGCTGCTGTTCGCCATGGACTCGGCGGGCGTGGGCAAGCGCCTCGTGGAGCGGATCGGCCAGTGCGTCATGACCTGCCCCACCACCGCCTGCTACAACGGGCTCACGGCGGAGGAATCGGTGATGGTGGGCGGAGCGCTGCGCTTCTTCGGCGACGGCTACCAGGCCAGCAAGCTCCTCGACGGGCGCCGCTACTGGCGGGTGCCGGTGATGGACGGGGAATTCCTGGTGGAGGAGCGCTTCGGTGTGCAGAAGGCGGTGGGCGGGGGCAACCTGCTCATCCTGGGCGACGACACCGCCGCGGCGCTGGCGGCGGCGGAGGCCGCCGTGGCCGCCATGCAGCAGGTGCCCGGCGTGATCCTGCCGTTTCCCGACGGCGTGGTGCGGAGCGGCAGCAAGGTGGGCTCCCGCTACAAGGCGCTGATCGCGTCCACCAACGACGCCTACTGCCCCAGCCTGCGGGCGGTGGCCCCGAACACCCAGCTGCCGGAAGACGTGGGCTGCGTGCTGGAGATCGTGATTGACGGCCTGGACCTGCCGGCGGTGGAGGAAGCCATGCGCCGGGGATTGCAGGCGGTGGCGCGCCCCGGCATCCGCCAGATCTCCGCGGGCAATTACGGCGGCAACCTGGGCCAGTTCAAGATCGGCCTGCATGCGCTTTTGAACGGCGCGGGAGAAACCGCGTGAGTCTCACCCTCACCCTGCACACGCAACCCACCGTGCCCCTGGAAGCGGACGCCATCGCGCCGGAGCGGCTGGAGGGCATGACACCGGATCAGATCTCCGCCGTGGCCCTGCAGTACGGCAACCAGCGGGCGCAGATCGGGGACTTCTTCAAGGTAGAGGGAACGTGCAACGGCGAGATCCGGGTCGCGGGCGACGCCTCCCGGGTGAAGCGCATGGGCTCCGGCATGACCCGCGGAAAAATCGTGATCGAGGGCGACGCCGGCATGCACCTGGGCGCCGGCATGGCCGGCGGCGAGATCCGGGTGGAGGGCGACGCCGGGGAATGGCTGGGCGCGGAGATGTCCGGCGGCCGCATCACCGTCACCGGCAACGCCGGCCACATGGTGGGCAGCGCGCTGCGCGGCACCCGCAAAGGGGTCGAGGGCGGCGAGATCATTGTCCACGGCAACGCCGGCAACGAAGTCGGCAGCGGCATGCGCCGGGGGCTGATTGCCATCGGCGGTGACAGCGGCGACTTCACCGGGGTCAACATGCTGGCGGGAACCGTGGTGGTGCTCGGGCGGCTGGGCTGGCGCACCGGCGCCGGCATGAAGCGCGGCACCATCGTCTCGGCGCAGCCCGCCGAACTCCTGCCCACCTTCTTCTATGCCTGCGCCTACCGTCCGGTGGCGCTGCGCCTGGTCCTCGCGCACCTCCGCAACTTGGGCCTGCCCGTCACTGACGCGCAACTAACTGGGCGCTACCGCCGCTGGTCGGGCGACGGCGTGGAACTCAGCAAGGGCGAAATTCTCTTGCTCGATGTTTCCTAAGGCTCAATAATCCAAACGAATCGCGCCCGAAGTTAATGCGACGATGTCGGCAACAAAGTCGGCCCAAATTGGTCGCTCGTTTCGCATATGAACGGGAACAATCTCATCCTGCCATTTAGTCGCGATTAATCGCTTTCAGCCCTTCGAGCAGCTTCTCAAGCTCGGCTTCGTAGGCGCTGGTGTCCTCCTTCCACCGACTAAAATCCGGGATATAGTATTCTCGGAGTTCGTTCGCAGTGTCCTTCCCGGTGTCGGCGTCGAAGCACTCCCAATCCCTTAGAGTGTTGAAGTCCACTAGCCGGACTGGAAAAAGCATCTGCCGCTTCTCTTTCGACTCGCGCTTCCTAGCCTTGGCGAGTTCCGTTCCGACCCACTCGCTATGGATGCTGTTTTCGGATAGAACCACAAGCAGCTTGTCGTAAACACGGATCGCCTCGTCAATTTGTTCATGTAGCTTTTTGCCGCCCAAAACGTCGTGAGGTGCGAACCAGCACCTGACGCCCTTGGCCTGTAAGTCGGCATAGAGTCGGTCTGCAAAACTCTGATCCTTGCTCGAATAACTAATGAAGCAGGAGTAATACTGAATCGGCCGCTTCATGAGAGTGCCGATGTAGTCAATGAACATGTCAGGAACCCCGCATCCGCGCAGGAACGCCTTCGGCATGTTTCCTTCCGACCGAATTAGCGTTGAGATGCTGATTTCCGATGGTCCCCCGTGTGTGACCGCCTCAAGATTCTTGGCTTCTCGCAGGTCCAATGCAGCAAAGATGGTCCGCATTGCGATTGCAGATTGGAAATTGGCCTCGCGAACGTCTGTGCCGCTGAGATTGGCGGCAACAAGATGCGCGCCGCTGAGATTTGCACCACAGAGATTCGCATTGCCAAGGTTTGCGTCACCGAGATATGCGTAGCGAATTATCGCGAGGTCTAGGTTTGCGTCGCGAAGATCCGCATTGCCAAGATAGGCATCGGCGAGATCCGCCTCGCTAAGATTCGCCTTTCGGAGGTTCGCGTGCCGGAGGTGTGCACCAAACAGCTTCGCGCCTCGGAGGTTCGCTTCGCTGAGGTTTGCGTTGTAGAGATTTGCGCCACTTAGGTCCGCCCCGCGTAAGTTGGCGCCCTGGAGGTCGGGGCTCTCGTCGCTTTCGGCACGCCAGCGGTTCCAGTCGTTGATGCCCGCTCTCAGGATCGCCAAATGCCTTTCGTTCGCCAACTGGCCCCTCTATCCAAAGCTGGTTGAAAAGATTGATGCGACCACTCCGATTACAACTCTCTGAAGTATTATTCTTGCCCGGCAATGAACTGAGCAAGGCGAAATGCTTTCGGGAATGCTACCGCCGGCAGGGATGGGTGGCGAGGCCGGCGTTGTGGCCGAAGGCGAGCATCTCGTCCTCGGCGATCTTGAAGTTCTCCAGGCGCATGGTGAGGTAGCGCTCGAAGTAGTCCCGCAGGCCCTTCTCGATGCCGCGGTCGAATTCGGGCGCCACCGCGTGGAAGCGGCCCCACACCACCTTCACGATCCTCCCGTCCCGGGCCACCACTTCGCCGTCCTTGAACACGTACTCGGGCGCGGTGAACATCTTCTCCCGGTCCGCGTCCTCCCGGTACACGGTGATGTCGGCAGCGGCGCCGGGGGCCAGGTGGCCACGGTCAGCCATGCCCAGGATCTTCGCCGGGGCGGCCCGGGTCATGATGGCGATCTCGTTGAGGGAATACTCGCGGTCGATGCTCGCGAGGGTGGTCATGGCCTGGGCGTCGGGATGGATGCGCGCCAATTGCTCGTTGCGGAAAGACTTGTCCATGAGCAGCCGGATCAGGTGCGGGTAGCTGGTGAAGGGCGCGCCGTTGGGATGGTCGGTGGTGAGGAACACCCGCCACGGGTCCCCCACCAGCAAGAAGATCTCGAGGCCGATGGCCCACTGCAGGGCGTTGACGAAATTCTGGTCCCGGTACCTGAACGGCACCACGCCGCAGCCCGCGTCGCACTCGATGTCCATGATCACGAATTTCCTGGGGCTGGCGTGCCCCGCATTGCGGTGCTGGGCCATGTTGTCGCCGGAGGCGGTGACGGTCTGCCCGAACAGGATCTGCCCCACGTCGCAGCTCACGTGGCGGTTGGCGTTCACCGCCTCGGCGATGCGCCCCGCCGCCGAGGAGAACTTGCGGTCGCCCTCGGTGCCGTAGCTGTGGAACTGGATGTGGGTGAGGTGGATGGGGAAACCTTCCGCTGCGTCGATGGTGGCGAGGGTCGAATCCACGTTCCCCGGCACGCCCAGGTTGCTGGCGTGGATGTGCAGCGGATGCGGCACCTGGAGGTCGTCCAGCCCCCGCGCCAGCACCCGCACGATCTCCCGCGGCGTAACGCCGTAATGAACGTGGGCCTCGTCCACGTTCAGATTGCGCTGGTTGAACTTGAAGGCGGAGATGCCGCCCGGGTTCACCACCTTGATACCGATGCAGCGGGCGGCATGCAGCGTCCACGCGATGTAGTCGTTGATGGCAGCCTGGTCCTGCTTCCCCGCCAGCATGCGCAGCAGGAACTCGTCGCTGCCCAGCATTACGTAGCCGCCCTTGTCCACCATGGGCGTGTCGCCCATCTCCATGTGGGCCTGGCGCGCGTTCACGGGCAGGATGGCCGGCTCGAAGCAGGCCGTGTAGCCCATCTCCGCGTAGCGGTAGCCGGTGGCGAGGGTCCCCGGCGCCGCGTGGCCGCAGGAGGAGCGGGTAAGCTCGCCCCGAGGCAGCCGGTCGCCGCGATGGTCCTCGGGCAGCATGGCGCGGGCGATGTTCACCTTGCCGCCGCCGATGTGGGTGTGCATGTCGATGGCCCCCGCCATCACCACCCGCCCGGAGACGTCGTACTCCTGGTCCACCCGCTCGTCGGCGGCCGGCACCACCATGCGCCCGTCGCGGATGTAGAGGTCCCGCACCTCCCCGTCCACGCCGTGGGCGGGATCGTAGACGCGGCCCCCCTTGAGACGGATCAGTGCCATGGGCGCCTCATGCCGGCAGTGCCGCCGCGATGGCGGTGGCCACCTGCTCCACGGAGGGCGCGATGGGCTCCCGCAACTGGCGCAGCGGCAGCGCCACCACCTTGTCGCTGCGGAAGAAGTGCCCGGCGTGATCCAGACCCGGCGTGCCCACGGGGATGAGCACCTCGGGCTCCCGCGGCAGCTTCATGCCGGCCCGGCCGAGCACTATGGTGGGAACGTCGGTTTCCGGCGGGACGCGCCGCTCGTCGTAGCTGGACACCCAGAGCAGGGCGTCCGCCTCCCCCGCCGCCAGCATCCGCTCCGCCGAGAGGTGATAGGGGTCGTAATCCAGTCCATCCCGCGCGTAGCGGGAACGGATGGGAAATCCGGTCTGCCACATTTGCACGCCGTTGGCTGTGAAGTCCCCGTCGCTCCCGCCCAGGGGCATGCCGGAGAAGCGGGTGTGACGGTTGAGGTCCTTGATCAGCTCGCACAGGGACTGCACCGCCAAATCCGCGTTGGGAAAATCCAGATCGGGCGCCGCCCAAACCACTACGCCGTAAGTCGCCGCCTTCATCTTCTCCAGCAGCGCGCCCCAGGCCTCCAACGACACGCCCGCGGCCTCCGCGCATTGCAGCGGCTGCTTGGCAATGAGCGCCCGCAGCACTGAGAAGGCGTCGCCCAGGCGGGCCACCTCGCATTCGATCACCTGAGGCGTAGTCCCGTCCGGCGCGATTCCGGCGGAAACATCGAGACCGCGTCCCAGGTAAACAACCTCCCGCTTCGGGGCGCCCCGGGAAAACATTGATTCCGGATTCCAAACGCAGCGCTCGAAGAAGCGGGGAAAACGGGAGACAACGCCGGTGCCCGCCAGCACGATGAGGTCCGCGCGGTTGCGCACCTCGCTCAGGGTGGTGGTGATCCAGCCGCCGTCCTGCAACACCAGCAAATTGCGCAGCTTGGAGCGGGAGTTCATGTGATCCACCACCGCCCGGCAGCGGTCCGCCAAGGCCAGCAGGGCCCGGGCTCCAGCCATGTCGGCGCCCAAGCCGCCGATCACCGGACTTTGCGCTCTAGACAGCAGCGCCGCAGCTTCGCCGACGGCGCGCTCCAGGGATACGTCTTTGCCGCGGACCCGGGGTGTGGCCGGTTCACCGGCGGCGAACCCGCGCTCGGCGAGGGGGCACTTCAACGTCCGGGATTCGATGAGCCCGCCGGCGATGGAAATCGATAGGTCGTCGCAAGCCAGGCCGCAAAACGGACAGGTGACATTCGCGATCGTGGTAGCTGAAGGCTGCGGCGGCATACGGTTCTCAATGACGCAGGGCAGTATAGCGCGCCGGGGGGGCGTCCGGCCGAAGGTGACTGGCTATGCAGGTTGTATGCCAGCGCCCGCCGTATGCCGGCACCCTCCGGGCAGCTCCGGACCGAAGTCCAACCGCGAGACCCGCCCATGGGCAAGGCGTGACACTCTGTTTCAGGGACGCGACAGGGTTCCCAGAGAAACCCGCGGTTCTACTACGGTAACCCGGTGGCATCGGACTTGCTAGAATGTGCTGATTCCCCGCGAACACCCACTCTCCGAGACAGGCTCCCGATGCGAACGCCTCCGATGAACCGCGTAATCGTGGACGCGCCGGCGCGCCTGCACCTCGGGTTCCTGGACCTGCACGGGGGCTTGGGCCGCTGTTTCGGGAGCCTCGGGCTCACCCTCGAGGATATTTGCACCCGGCTTTCGGCCGAGGCCCACCCGACGATGGTGGCGGAAGGCAGGGAGCAGGCGCGGGTCCAGGCGTTGCTGGAAGCGTTGGCCGCGCTTCTGCCTCCCGGCAAGGGGGCCCTGGTGCGCGTGCAACATGCAATCCCGGCCCACACCGGGCTCGGGTCCGGCACCCAGCTCGCACTCGCGGTGGGCACCGCGGTTGCGCACCTCCACGGCCTCGCGCTGGAGCCGCGGGACCTGGCACGCCTCCTCGATCGCGGCGCGCGCTCCGGAATCGGGCTCGGCGCCTTCGAGCGCGGCGGGTTCCTGGTGGACGGAGGACGCGGAACGAGTGATGCGCCGGCACCCATCGTGGGCCGGATGCCGTTTCCGGCGTCCTGGCGGGTGGTGCTGGTCTTCGACCGGGAAACCAGCGGATTGCACGGCCACGCGGAAAGCACGGCGTTCCAGCACCTGCCGCAGTTTCCGGCCAGCGCCGCCGCGCACCTCTGCCGGCTGACACTGATGCAGGCGCTGCCCGCCGTCGCGGAATCGGACCTGCCCCGCTTCGGGTCCGCGATCACCACCCTGCAGCAGACCATCGGAGACTATTTCGCGCCCGCCCAGGGCGGCCGCTACGCCAGCCCCCGGGTGGCCGAAATTCTCGCGCTGTTCGAGGCGGAGGGCGTGACCTGCACCGGCCAGAGTTCCTGGGGACCCACCGGCTTCGGGATCGTTGCGTCCGAGGAGCACGCGGAAGCGCTGGTGAGGATCGCGCAGTCGCGGGCCGCGGCCGGTCTCGATTTCCGTATCTGCGCCGGCAGGAACCACGGCGCGGAAATCCGCACTGAGGCGGCCCTCGGCCGCGTTGCCGACGCGTCCCGTTAGGACAACTTTTTTCCAGGCAGGAGAGACATGGAACGGCCCTTCATTCTTCACATGTTCACGCCCACGAAAAACGTGAGCCCGTTCGACGTCAACATGGCGGCCGACGCGGGATACAACGTGATCGTGCCCTACGGCGACGTCACCCTGGACCAGGTCGGGCCCCTCACCCAGGACGCGATCTTTTCCCGGGGACCCAAGGGCGTGAAGCGCACCGGCATATTCATCGGCGGGCGCGAAATCGGGATGGCGGCCGACATGCTGGACTCGGCACGCAATGCCATGGTGCCGCCCTTCGAGGTTTCGGTGTTTGCCGATCCGAGCGGCGCCTTCACCACCGCCGCGGCCATGGTGGCCTGCGTCGAGCAGCAGCTCAAGAAGGCCCACCAGACCGACCTCAAGGGCAAGACCGTGGTGGTGATGGGAGGAACCGGCCCGGTGGGGGCCGCCGCGGCGGTCCTCGCCTCCAGCGTAGGCGCCTCCGTGAAGATCGCGAGCCACACCAGCGCCAACCGCGCCCGCATGACCTCTGAAGTGGTGAACGCCCGCTACGGTGCCCATACCGAACCCGCGGAAGCCACCTCGGATTCCCAGAAGACTTCACTGATCGGGAGAGCCCACGTGATCCTCGCGGCGGCCAAGGCCGGCATCCGGGTGCTTTCGGCCGAGCGACTGATGGAGGCGGGGGAGCTTCTGGTGGCCGCGGACGTGAACGCCGTGCCCCCCGCCGGCATCGAGGGTCTCGGCGTCATGGACGACGGCAAGCCCCTCAAGGCCGGCTCCGGCAAGGCGGTCGGCATCGGCGCGCTGGCGGTGGGCAATGTCAAATACCAGTGCCAGCGCGGCCTGTTCGACGACATGTTGCAGGCGGAAAAACCCCTCTACCTCGACTTTCGCGATGCATTCGCTGCAGCGCGCCGCCTTGCGGCATGATCAGCCCTACCTGATCGCCGCCGCCAGCGGGCGTCCGCTGGCAGCCTCGGCGCGGCGCGGGGGCGTGGCCGCGGTCGTGCTGGATTTTTTTGCCGACGCCGACACCGCGTCGCTGGGCTTCCCCTGCCGCAGCGTCGCGCGACCAGGTGAACTGCGCTTCGACCCCGAGGCCCTGGTGTCCGCCGCCGACCAGCTCGCGCCCGCCAGCGCCTGCGCGGGCGTGGTGTGCGGCTCCGGTTTCGAACGCGTGCCGGAACTCATCTCCGAGATATCGGCGGGCCGCGACCTCCTGGGCAACACGTCAGGGGTGGTGGAGAGAATGAAGGACCCCTCCCGCTTCTTCCCGCTGCTCGACGAGTTGCATGTGCCGCATCCCCCGGTGAGCCTCTCCCCGCCCCGGAGCGCCGAAGGCTGGCTCGTCAAGCGCCGGGGCAGTGCCGCCGGCCTCGACGTGGTGCCCGCATCAAGGGCCGCCGGGCGGCCGGACGAGTACTTCCAGCGCTACCAGGGGGGCCGCAGCCTCTCCGCCCTGTTTCTGGCGAACGGTTCCCGGGCCCTGCTGCTGGGCTTCAACGAGAGCCACGTGCGCCCTCTTCCCGGCGCGCCTTTCCTCTACGGCGGCGGCGCGGGGGGCATCCGGCTTGCTGCCGAAGTCGCGAACGATATCGTGGAAGCCCTGCAGCGCCTCACCGCGGCCGCGGGGCTGGTGGGCCTGAACGGTCTCGATTTCATACTCGGCGAGGAGGGCTGGTTCGTCCTCGAGCTCAATCCGCGCCCCACGGCCTCCATCGAATACTACGATGCCGACTGGCCGTCGGGACTGTTCGCCGCCCACGTTGCCGCCTGCGCCGGGCAATTGCCGACCTCCTGCCCGGCCGCTGAAAGTTGTCGCGGCCACGCCATCGTTTACGCGCCCCAGGGCTTCAAGCTCGGTCCCGCCCTGTGCTTCCCCCCCTGGTGCCGCGACCTTCCGCCTGTAGGCAGCGTGATCCCCCGGGAAGGGCCGGTGTGCACCGTGCATGCCGAAGCTCCGACGCCGCCGGCGGTCAACCGACTTCTCGCCCGGCGCCGCTCCGAAATCGAGTGCGCGCTCATGGAGCAGGCCGCATGAATACGCCCAACGATCATCCGCCGGTGCTCTCCGGCGAACAGCCCAGCGTCAACGCCCTCACTCAGCCCCTGGTGGCGGCGCTGGTACGCGACCGCCTTTCCCTGCGGGTCGGCGTGGAGCCGCTCCCGGGCGGCGGCACCCTGGTGGACGCCGGTATCGACTACCCCGGCGGCCTGGAGGCGGGGCGCCTGATCGCCGAAATCTGCATGGGGGGACTCGGCAGCGTGCAGCTGCTCACCGACGCCGGCGCCTGGCCGGTGCGGATCTCGGTGCACTCCTCCAGCCCGGTCCTTGCCTGCCTGGGCAGCCAGTATGCCGGCTGGAGCCTGGCCTCCGGGGAAGGCAAGGCCGCGTTCCACGCCCTCGGTTCCGGACCCGGGCGCGCCCTGGCGCAAAAGGAGGAGCTGTTCAAGGAACTGGCATACCGCGACAGCGCCGGGGGCACCTGCCTGGTGCTGGAAGTGGACAAGCGCCCGCCCCAGGCCATCGTCGAGAAGGTGGTGCGGGATTGCCGGGTCAAGCCCGAAGGGGTCACGCTGATTCTCACTCCCACCCGCAGCCTGGCGGGCGTGACCCAGATCGTGGCCCGGGTGCTGGAAGTGGCGCTGCACAAGGTTCACGCCCTCGGTTTTCCCCTGCGTGAGATCATTGACGGGGCGGGCGCCGCGCCCCTGCCGCCCCCCGCGGTGGATTTTCTGCAGGCCATGGGGCGCACCAACGACGCGATCCTGTTCGGCGGCACGGTACAGCTTTTCGTGGACTCCGCCGATGAGAACGCCCGCGACCTGGCGAACCGGTTGCCGAGCTCGGCTTCGAAGGACTACGGCAGGCCGTTCGCGGAAGTGTTCAAGGAAGTGAAGTACGACTTCTACCAGATCGATCCCATGCTGTTTGCCCCGGCCCAGGTAGTGGTGACCAACCTCGCCAGCGGCGCCACGTTCCGCGGCGGCGCCCTGGATGAGAAGCTGCTGGCGGCCTCCTTCGGGGAGCGGGCCTGATGCTGCGGGTGGCCATCGTCACCGAAGACCCCGGGTGGCACGGGGCGGAGCTGAAGCGCGCGTTCCGCGCCCGCCGCATCGGAACCCGTTTCCTGAGCCTGCGCCACTGCCGGTTTGACCTGACGCGGGGCTGCCAGGGCATCGTCATGCCCGGCTTCGAGGGGCGTCTGCCGGACGGCGTGTTCGTGCGCGGCGTGCCGGGCGGCACCCTGGAGCAGGTGGTGTTGCGCCTGGATTTCCTGCACGCCCTGCGGGAGCTGGGGATTCCGGTCTACAACGACGGGCGCGCGGTGGAGAGGACGGTGGACAAGGGGATGACCAGCTTCCTGCTGAAGCGCGCCGGCGTGCCCACGCCTCCCACCTGGGTCTGCGAGGACCTGGCCGAGGCGCGGACCGTGCTCATGCGCGAAACGGCAGCAGGGCATGATGTGGTGGTCAAACCGCTGTTCGGGTCCCAGGGCGTGGGCGTGCAGCGGCTGAAGGCGGGCGACGGCGTGCCCGACGAATCCCATTGCCACGGCGCCTGGTACCTGCAGCGTTACGTCGAGTCCAGCCCCGACGGCAGCAGCGGCTGGCATGACTGGCGGGTGCTGGTGATCGGCGGCGACTCGGTCGCCGCCATGGCGCGACACGGCCGCTCTTGGATCAACAACGTCGCCCAGGGCGCGCGCTGCGAGGCGGCCGATCTCGGCGACGAACTCGGCAGGACCGCCGCCGACGCGGTGGCCGGGGTGGGCGCGGATTACGCGGGCGTCGACCTCATGCGGGGCCGCGACGGCGCCCTCCAGGTGATCGAGGTAAACGGCATCCCGGCCTGGCGGGGACTGCAGCGGGTCACCGGCTTCAGCATCGCCGAGCGCCTGGTGGAGGACTTCGTGACCAGGCACCTGTCCCGCCCCCTGGAGGCCGTATGCTAGGCGCCCCATCGCGTTCCGAGAACATCGCCTCCGCGCTGCGCTGGGCCTGCGAGGTGGAGGTGCGCGCGCCCAAGCCCGGCAACGTCAGCGTCGCCGCGTCCGGCCATGGAATGACGGCGTCCGATTTCCTGGCCAGCGCCGCCGCTGTCGCCGCTCCCTTGGCACAACCGGGCGCCAGTGTCGGCGAGCGCATCCTGGGCGCGGTGGAGTCCACCCGCTCCGTCGTCAGCTGCAACACGAACCTGGGCATCATACTGCTCGCGGCACCCCTGGCCCACGCGGCCCTGGCCGCAGCATCCGCGCGCGACCTGCGGCCCCGCGTCGAGGGCGCACTGTCCGAGCTCAGCATCGCCGACGCGGATCTTGCATACCGCGCCATCAGGATCGCGAACCCCGGGGGCCTCGGCAGCGCGGCGCGGCACGACGTGAGGGAAGCGCCGGAGGCTACCCTGCTCGCCGCAATGCGCGAAGCGTGGCAACGGGACAGCATCGCCCGCCAGTACGCCACCGGCTTCTGGGACGTGTTCGAGCATGGCGCGCCGCTTTTTCGCTCCTGCACCCGGCGCTGGGGCAGCGAAGAATGGGGGGCCGTGGCGGTGTATCTGGACTTCCTGGTCCGCTTTCCGGACAGCCACATTGCCCGCAAGTCGGGCCAGCCCGCAGCGGAACAGGTGAGTCGCGAGGCCGGCGCCTTTGCTCACGCGCTGCAGCAAACCGACGAACCAGAGCAGATTGCAGCGCAGATGCTAGAATGGGATTCGCGTCTCAAGCAGCAAGGACACAATCCCGGTACCAGCGCAGATTTGACGGTGGCGAGCCTGCTCACCGTCCGGCTCCAGGATTTGCTTGAGCAAGAGCTTACCGACCGTGCGCCCGCGAACGGCGCGCGGGGTAATTCCACGGGGGACCGCTCCCGCACTTTGTCCACAACCCTTTGAGCAAGAGGAGATACAACGATGGCAAAAATTAACGGCGTTTGCGTTGGCGAGTCCCTGGTGGGCGACGGCAACGAGGTGGCTCACATCGACCTGCTGATCGGCCCCCGCGGCAGCGCGGTGGAGCAGGCTTTCTGCAACACGCTCACCAACAACAAGGACGGTTTCACCTCGCTGCTCGCGGTGGTTGCGCCGAACCTGCTGTGCAAGCCGGCGACCGTGATGTTCAACAAGGTCACCATCAAGGGCGCCAAGCAGGCGGTGCAGATGTTCGGCCCCGCCCAGCGCGCGGTGGCCATGGCCGTGGCCGACAGCGTCGCCGACGGCACCATCCCCGCGGATGAAGCCGACAACCTGTTCATCTGCGTCGGCGTGTTCATCCACTGGGATGCGGCCGACGATAACAAGATCCAGGACTTCAACTACAAGGCCACCAAAGAGTCCATTGCCCGCGCCGTCAAGGGCGAGCCCAAGGCCGCCGAGGTCGTCGCCAAGAAAGGCACCGCCGACCATCCGTTCCAGGCCCACAAGTAATCTAACGCCGGCACGGCCCCGGGGTATGCCTCGGGGCCAGTTTCCGGTTTATAGGATCCCGGCTTCAGGAGGAGAAATGTCATGGGCATTCTCGACACGATTAAGGGATTGTTTGGAGGAGGCGCGCAGCCCCAGCCGGCACCGGCAAGGCCGGCGCCGCCCCAGGCCGGCGCAGCCCCGCGGGCGGCGGTGAAAATCGACAGGGTGCTGGTGGGCGAGTCCCTGGTCGGGGAAGGCAACGAGGTCGCTCACATCGACCTGCTGATTGGGCCGCGCGGCAGCGCGGCGGAAAAGGCCTTCGCCAACTGCCTCACCAACAACAAGGACGGTTTCACCTCGCTGCTCGCGGTGGTGGCGCCGAACCTGCTGTGCAAGCCCAACGCGGTGATGTTCAACAAGGTCACCATCAAGGGCGCCAAGCAGGCGGTGCAGATGTTCGGCCCCGCCCAGCGCGCCGTGGCCATGGCCGTGGCTGACAGCGTCGCCGACGGCACCATACCGGCGGACCAGGCCGACAACCTGTTCATCTGCGTCGGCGTATTCATCCACTGGGAAGCAGCCGACGATAAAAAAATCCAGGACTACAACTACCAGGCCACCAAGGAAGCCATCGCCCGCGCGGCCAGGGGCGAACCCACGGCTGCCCAGGTCACCGCAAAGAGGGGCTCCGCCGATCACCCTTTCCAGGCCCACCGCTAGGTAGGCTGCGACGTAGCAACCGGTTCAGGGCCGCCGCGTTTCCGCGCGGCGGCTCCGTTCCATTTCACCGGGGGTCAAGCTGCCATCATGCAGGGCGCTCGCCAACAACACTCCCGCCGCGCCCGCCCGGGCCAGGGTCTCCAGGTCCCGCGCATCGCGCACGCCGCCGCCGGCATAGACCCGGGCCCGAGGCGCGCGAGCCTGCACCTGCCTCAGCAACGCCAAATCCGGCCCGAGACCGCTTCCCACGCGGTGCAGATCCAGCACGATCACGCGCCGCGGCCAAAGTCCGGTCTGCTCGAGCAATGCAGCCGGCCCCAGCATACGACCGTCCTTGAAGTCCAGGGAGAGAATGCCCTCGACCCCCGCGGCGGCCATTTCCGCCAACAGCCCGGTCCCGGTCTGGCTTTCGGAGCCGATCACCGGAACGCCCAGGGCGCACGCCTGAAACTGGCGCAGGCGGTCGGAACTGGCCAGGCCCGCGTCCACCCAGATTTCCCCCGCGGGAAAACGGGCGCGCAGCGCGGCGACGATGTGGAAGTTGTCGCCGCGGCCCAGGATCGCATCCAGGTCAGCGAGATACAAGGCGTCGAAGGAAAAGAATTCGAGGAGCGACGCGGCGACCTCGAGCGGCTCCGCGGAGGGCGTCAGGCACGACGCCACCGGCCGATAGGCGTCGCGCGCGCCGCGCCGGGCGTGCACGACGCGCCCTTGCATCAGATCCATCACGGCGACGAATTTCAAGGGAGGAGGCGATGAGAGTATTCGTGTACGAGTTTATCACCGGAGGCGGTCTCGGCGCCGTGCCGCTCCCGCCATCCCTCGCGCGAGAAGGCGAGATGATGGCGCATGCCCTGACACGCGACCTCGCTGCGGTTCCCGGCGTCGGGGTGCTCGTAGCGCGCGACCGGCGCCTGCCGTCCGCCCCGCCGCCGGCGGCGACCCTGCGCCCCGAGGCCGGCGAATCCGCCCGGGACACCTACTGGAGCGGGCTGGAGCGGTGCGACGCCGCCTGGCCCATCGCGCCCGAGACCGGTGGCACGCTGGAGGCGCTGTCGCGGCTGACTCTGGAAGCCGGGCGCATCCTGCTCGGGTCGCGCCCCGAAGCCGTGCACACGGCTGCGAGCAAGCTGGTTACGGCCACGGTGCTCGATGCCCGCGGAATCCCCGCGGTGCCCAGCTATGACGATCCGGCGCGAATCCCGCCTCTGCGCGGTGCCTGGGTGGTCAAGCCCGACGACGGCGCAGGCTGCGAGGACAACTGGCTGTTGCCCGACGCCGACAACGCGCGCCGCTGGCTCGCGGCCCATCCGGGCCACATCGCCCAGCCCTGGATCGAAGGCGAAGCCTTGTCGCTTTCTCTGATCTGCTGCAACGGCGCGGCCTCGCTCCTCGCGGTCAATCGCCAGCGCGTGGTGCGCGGCGAACGGCTCTCCCTGGCGGGGATCGAGGTCAACGCCCGCGCCGATCCCGACGGCCGCCTGGCACGGCTCGGCGGCGCCATTGCCTGCGCCCTGCCCGATCTCTGGGGTTACGTAGGTGTGGACTTGGTGGACACCCCGTCCGGCCCGGTGGTGATGGAGGTGAACCCGCGGGTCACCACCTCCTATTGCGGCATCGCCAATGCTACGGGCATCAATCCGGCGCAGCGGGTCCTGGAGCTGGCCCAAGGCCTGCCCCTCGCCGATACGGCCCCTCTCGCGCCGCGCGCGGTGAACCTCGCACTGGAACCACACCTTGTCCATTGATGGCGTCATCGGCTGGGACGTGGGCGGCGCCCACCTCAAGGCAGCGCTGGTGACGGCAGGAGCCGTGCGGGCGCTGCAGGTGCCCTGCCGCCTCTGGCTCGGAATCCCGGAACTCCCGGCGGCCATCGCCCAAGTCAGGAATCGAATTGGCGCGGCACCGCGCAACATCGTGACCATGACCGGAGAAATGGCCGACCTGTTTCCAAGCCGTGACGCCGGCGTCGCGGCGCTGGTCGCCGAAATGCAGGCGCGGCTGGCGCCCGGCGCCGTGCGCTTCTATGGCGGCACCCGCGGCATGATGGATGCCGACACCGCCTTGCGCGCGCCGGCGGACGTCGCCTCCGCCAACTGGCGCGCGCCCGCGGAGTGGGCGGCGGCGCGGCTCGGGGAGGGACTCTATCTCGACATCGGCAGCACCACCACCGACATCGTCCCGTTCCGGGGCGGCGCCGTGCGGGCCCAAGGCCGCGATGACGCCTCGCGCCTTATCTCCGGGGAACTGGTCTATACCGGCGTGGTGCGAACGCCGCTCATGGCGCTCGCCGAAGCGGCGCCCTTCGCGGGCCAGAGCGTGCCGCTGATGGCGGAACTGTTTGCCACCAGCGCCGATGTGTACCGCTTGACCGGACAACTGCCCGAGGAATGCGACCAGCAGCCCGCGGCGGACGGCGGCGCGAAAACGCCCGAGGCCAGCGCCCGCCGCATCGCCCGCATGATCGGGCGCGATCTGGAGGACGCCGCCTTCGCCGACTGGCGCCGGCTGGCCGAATGGTTCGCCGAGCGCCAGCTGCGCCGGATCCAGGGCGCGGCAGTCCGCGTCCTCGCGCGGGAGCCGCTGGAGCGCGATGCGCCGGTGGTCGCCGCCGGGGTGGGGCGTTTTCTCGCCGCCGCCATCGCGCGCCGCCTGCACCGCCGTTGCCTGGATTTTTCCGAGCTCGTCCCGGTGCCCGGCGGGGAGCGGGCCTGGATCGCGGCCTGCGCGCCCGCCGTAGCGGTGGCGTTGTTGGCTTCCGGCCTCGCCGCCATCTCGCGCACAGGCTGAGCGCCATGTGGGTCGTGAAACTCGGCGGGAGCCTCGCCGCGGATCCGGTCCTGCGGGACTGGCTCGACGTGCTCGCGACCCATGGGCGAGGACGGGTGGTGCTGGTTCCCGGCGGCGGTCCCTTCGCCGATCAGGTAAGGGACGCCCAGGAAAGCTGGGGCTTTCCGGACGATGTGGCCCACCGCATGGCCCTGCACGCCATGGAGCAGTTCGGGCTCATGCTGATGGGACTGGCGCCGAGCCTCATCCCGGCCGCCACCGAGGACGACGTGCGGCGCGTGCTGCAGACCGCGCGCGTCGCCGTGTGGCTGCCGGTGGCGATGACCATCGCCGAGGATGAGATACCCGCGAACTGGGACGTCACCTCGGACAGCCTCGCCGCGTGGTTTGCCCAGAGGCTCAACGCCGAGCGCCTGATCCTGGTCAAGGCGGCTCCCCCGCCCAGGCCCGACCTGGAGCCCGCGGAACTCAGCCGGCTGGGGATCGTGGACGCGGCGTTCCCCGAATTCGCCGCCCGCACCTGCGTCACGCCCCTGGTGCTGTCCAAGGCGGACCACCAGGTCCTGCGCGCCTGGCTGGTGGACAGCCGGCTCGTGGACTAGACTGGAATCGATGGGGGTCGCATAAAAGACGGCGGCTCGCCGGCTCATGCTAGCAAGCAGCAGGTTTCAACGTGATCGTTCGACGGTTGGGGTCGGGCCCCGCGATTCCGTGACCTCCAGGAAGCCGCCGATTTCATCGGTGTTTTCAGGCGGGAGGCAGGAAAATGAAACGCGCAGGAGCATTGTCGATCATTGCCCTCTTGGCTTTGGTCGCGGGAGTGGCACAGGCAGAGAATCCGTACAACGGCAATTGGAAGGCAACCTGGGTGGGTACGGCGAAGGAGCAAATCGCGACCAAACACCATCGCGAGGCTGACGTCGTGATCCTCGACAACGGGGGCAGTTTCCAGAGCTCGGGGGCGGCGGGAAAGGGAGTCAAGGGCAATCCTTGCGTGGGCCAGAAGGCGCCCATTTCGGTCAAGAAAGCGACCGCGGAGGAACTGGTCTTCGTCATCGAGTTTTCCAGCGTCCTCCAGGGATGCCAGGACAGCAAAGTCACGCTGCAGAGGGTGGACGACAAGACCCTCAAGGGGATGAGGGACAAGGACAAGGAGATCACCCTGGTCAAAGAATAGCGGATCGTTCGAAACACAACTACAGGTCAGCCCCGGCTGACCTCGTTTGCATCAGGAATTCCAAAGCTTCGCAACGCCGACAAGCTTTTGGCCGCGCGCGGGCGGTGGTCGGTCATCGCGTTACGCCTCAACCGCGGCCTTGCGCGGAATTCGCGCCCGCACTTTCCGGAGCGCACCGGCGTCCAGCCCAGTAGTGCGCGATCCGCCGGCACACAACGCACCGCGGAAACCCAGGTAATCAGGCGCGAAGGGCAGCAGCGCGGGAATGTCGGACGCCCAGAGAGATCCGGCGAGTCCGGTGAGCAGGCCCAGGTTCCGCGCGGCGTCGACAAAGCAGGCGATGCCCTCGTCTGACATGCAATCCCTCAGGCCCCGCCCGTCCTTGCCCGCGGTGTCTAGCATGGCGCCGACGAACCCGCCGTCGCGCAGCGGGTCGAGCAGCGAGAAATCCGGGTCCTGGTCCGCGAACAGCACGGCCACCAGCCGGAGGCGACGGGCGAGGGGCGCCAGGGCGCGGATGCATTCCCGGGAATCTCCCGAACCAAACAGCCCGATTTTCACAAAGCTGACGCCGGCCTCTCCCGCCGCCGACACTGCCGGCACCAGCACCTTCGGCCTGAGGGGCAAGTCACCCACGGTGGCGCTGACCAGGCAGTGGCTGCCAATCTCCCGCACCACCTCGTAGGCCACCGCCAGAGGCACCGCGCCCAGTGCTCCGCGGGCGGGCTCCTTGAGGTCCACGATGTCCGCGCCGCCCGCCATGGCAAGCCGCGCTTCCTCCAGGTTCCGCACGCTCGCCAGCAGTCGCGTCATCCCCGCGCCTCCGACGGCCCGCCCCGGTGCTCGGCGACACGGGCGAGGAGCCATTCCCACGCCTCTCGCTCGGCGGGACCGGCGGTCTTGTCGATGGCGATGGCGAGGTACTGCAATTCGGTGTCTATTTTCTCGGCGGGCAGGAGGTGCAGCCGGCTCACCAGCACCGCCGCCTCGATGACTGCCGCCTGGGCGCGGTTGAATCCGCGAAACGGCGCGTGGGTGGCCTCAAATACCCGCCGCAGCCACAGGCGCGGGCGCTGGGGATCGTCGTCCACCCGTTCCAGTTCCAGTTCCAGGTGGTGAAGCGCCGCGGCGAGACGGACAGCCGGCACCCGCTCCGCGGGCCCGGTGGGCCAGTCCCGGCGGCCGACGATGCACCCGGCGAACACCCGCACGTCGTCGGTGGCGTTCACCACCGCGCAGCGGCTCGCCAGGATGTTGTCCAAAGTGGCGGACGGCCGGAACGGCGCCAGCAGCACCAGGCCGCCCTCTTCCCGCATGCCCATGGGGGCGATGTGGACCCGCCCATCGAGGGAGCGGGTGGTGACGATGGTCTCCAGTATGAAGCTCATGGCTCGCCCCGCTTGGCCCGTTCCCTCAGGGTGGCGCCCGGCGCGTGGTGCACCAGTTTGTCTTCCTCGGTGCGCTCCACGGCGCAGCCCCAGTCCAGGGCCTCGTCCTGGTTGTAGCGCTTTCCCAGTTGCCAGGCGACCTGGGCCCGCGCCAGCTCCACGCCCAGGTAAAAGGCGTGGCCTCCATCCTGCTCCACGCCGAGCCGGGGATAGAGCCGGAAGGGATCACCCGCCACGTGGTGACCGTCGCGGTTGTAGACGTGGATGCCATCCTCGGCCACCTGGATGCGAAAGCTCGGATCCTTCACGCCCGCCGCGACCTCCGCGATTTCCGCGGGCGCATCGGGAAAGGGCTTGCGGGCGTGGACCTGCAGCAGCAGGTCGGAGAAATCCCGGGGCAGGCTGGATTCCTCCCGGGCCGCGAACATCATGCGCCGGGCGGCATCCGCCTCCCGCACCGCGCGTCGGCAGTGGGGACTCACCTCGGTGGTAAGCAGGGCCTCGATGCCGAGCTCGGAAATGATTCCCAGGAGCACGGCGTGGATGCCGCTGGTGTCGGCGTCGGTGAGTTCGGTGACGTTGCCGATGCCCATCATCACCGGCGCGGAGGGGCGCGCCTGGCGCAGTTCCCGGTAACGCGCGATGGCATCGGTGAACCCGAAATGGATCGGCTCCAGGATAGGGTCCGCCAAGAACGGGCGCCCCCGGGCCTGCAAGGCGTCCACGGCGCGGTAAAGCGAATCCATGTCCCGCGGCGTCGAAGGTATCAGCACCGGGGTGGACGCCACTTCATCCGCCACCCACAGGGTTTCCTCCTTGAGGGAGAGCAGGTAGTCCGCGCCGGCGCGCCCGCCCCGCAACAGCTCCTCGCTCTCCAGGGAATCCACGCTCACCGCGAATCCGGCGCCCTTGAGCGCCCGCACCGCGTCGCCCAGGTGGGCGAAGGGCGTGTCCGGGAGGCAGCCGAGATCGATGACGTCGGCGCCGTCCCGGCGATAGCGCTCCGCCCGCTCCAGGATCGCGTCCACCGGCATGCGGGGCGCGTCCACGATCTCCGCGAAGATCTTGACCCCGTGGCGGGGNNGCGGGAGAGGTCGGGCGGGCGCCCGCCATGGCCGAAGAACTCGGGAATGTCCTTCAGCTCCTCGGGCCCCCGGGCCACGGGAATGCCGAAATGGGCGGCGAGGCTGTCCACGTCGCCCCGGCACCGGCCCGGCACCAGGATACGGTCCGCATCCACCGGCGCCGCCACTCGCCGGCGCACCAGGTCCGCGGTCATGAGCCCCGCGACCTGGATGCCGATCTCGCGAACTTCATAGGTGAAAGACGCTTCCTTCATGGATGCGAGCACGCGGTGAAGGCTCTTCTCGGCGAGCCGCCCGGTCAGGAAGAGGATGCGTTCAGGCATGCCATCCTCTGCTCCACCGCGGAACGCAGTTCGTCCAGGGTGGAGGCCACCGTGACATTCTCGAACTGCTTGAGCTTATCCACGTTTTCCAGGTCCACTCGGCGTGGGTAGAGCGTCACCCATTCACTGGGCGATTCGGTCGTGACCTCGGGCTCCGTGTCGCAGGCGAACACAACGCTGGGAATGCGGCACTTGCCGGCCTGGGCGAAAATGTTGGTGACCAGCGTGTCGGAGATGCCCCAGACGCACTTGGCCACGGTGTTGGAGGTGGCGGGGGCCACCACCACGGTGTGGTAATGGCCATGGTAGAACAGGCCCACCGGCGCCGCGCTGGCCGTGTTGTCCCGGAAGATGCGGAACCGGCGGCGCAGTTCCCGCATGTCGTAGCCGTACATGTTGAGCACCTCGGCCGCGGCCTTGGTGAGGTAGAGGTCCACGTCAGGCAGGGTACCGGCAACCTCCAGGGACTCCCGCAGGAAATGACCGGAACCGGTCAGACCCCAGGCGATGCGCGGGACGTTCTCCCTCTTCATGACGCGGTCGCGCGCCGGGGAATGCCCGCCCTCGCCACCACGCCGGTCCGCCTCAGTCGCCGGCCCGCTCGCTGGACAGCGGCCGGATGCCAAGCCGCTTCATCTTGCGGTAGATGGTGTTGCGGCTGGTGCTGAGGTTGCGGGCGACCACGGTCACGTTCCAACGCTGGCGCTCCAGCTCCGCAAGCAGCGCCTGTCGCTCGGCGGATTCCAGCGGATTTAGGACCTGGGCCGGAACCGCCTGGTCCGCGGCCTCCCCGCCGCCCGACGCAATCTCCTCCGGCAAATCGGCCAGCGTGATGAAATCGCCCTCGCACAAGGCCAGCGCCGTGCGCAGCGCGTTGCGGAGCTGGCGGATGTTGCCCGGCCAGCCGTAGCGTTCCAGGGCGCGCAAGGCGGCCTCGTGGATGCGCGCCGGACGCCCTTCCGCCTCCTGCCTCAGAGAATGCTCGATCAGGCGCCGGATGTCCGTCCGATCGCGCAGCGCCGGAAGCGAAAGGGAAATTCCCTGCAGACGGTAGTAAAGGTCCTCGCGGAACTCGCCGCGCCTGACCATATCCTGCAAGTTGCGGTGGGTGGCGCTGATGAGCTGAATGTCCACCGACGCGGGCACTTCGCCCCCCAGGGGCACCACCTCGCGCTCCTCCAGCACCCGCAGCAGGCGCGCCTGGAGATTGAGAGGCATGTCGCCGATCTCGTCCAGNNTCCAGGAACAGCGTGCCGCCGTTGGCCTGCAGAATCTTGCCCCGCCGTCCCTCGCGACTGGCCCCGGTGAAGGCGCCGGATTTGTAGCCAAACAGCTCGCTCTCGATCAGGGTCTCCGGGATCGCCGCACAGTTGACGGCGACGTAAGGTCCGGCCGCGCGGCGGCTCGCCGCGTGAACTCCGCGGGCGAAAACGTCCTTGCCGGTACCGGTCTCACCGAAGAGGAGCATGGGAATTCCGCGGTCCAGCACCTTGAGAGCGGAGCGCACGTTGCGCGCCATGCGGGCGTCACCGAACTCCAGCTCGGCCAGGGCGGCGCCCCCGTCGGGATGCGGCGGACCCTCCCGCACCTCCACCACCCGTTCCACCGGTTCCCGGGACGACGGCGTCGGGCGCACCGGCGGTTGCACCACCGCGAAAAACCGGCTGCCCTGCCGCGCTCCATACAAGGGCACCGGATGGAAAGCGCTGCGGGAAGTGCGGCCCACGAGGTCCGCCAGGGTGGTGTTGAAGAGCTGCTGGATGTCGCAGCCGAAAATCTCTCCGAAGCCGGTGACGCCGAGCTGCAGCAGCGCGCTGCGGTTGGCGGCGAGCACTTTGCCCTCCCCGGACAGGGCGAGCTCGCCCTCGTGCAGGGTGTTCACGAACTCGGGACGGCTGTGGAAGCGCACGCAGTAATCCTGCCGATGGCGCGCGAGCAGGGTGCGGTTCTCGATCATCTGCGCCGACATGTTCACCAGCACCGCGGAGTACTGCTGCAGCAGGCGCGACTGGCTGGAAACGTCCAGCACGGCAGCCGCGCGTCCCTTGCAGTCAAAGATCGGGGCGGCGGTGCAGGTGAGGTGGATGTTGCGGGCGAGGAAATGCTGGTCGCGGTGGATCACGAGGGGACTCTTCTCCACCAGGCAGGTTCCCATGCCGTTGGTGCCCTGCTCCTGCTCGCTCCAGACGGCGCCCTCCCGCAAGCCCTGCCTGGCCGCCGAGCGGGTGAATCCCGGGTCACCGACCACCGAGAGGATCACGCCTTCGGCATCGGTCAGGACCACCGCGAGCTGGTTGCCTGCCAGCTGCTGGTAAAGATTCGCCATCTCCACCTTGGAGCACGAGACGAGTTCGGAGAGGCCGTCCACGCGGCTCTTCAGGTCCCCCGGGTCAACGGTCTTGGGCTCCCGGGGAAGCGCCGGATCGAGGCCATAGTCCCGGAGACAGCGCACCCATGACCGGGCGATGAGGTCTCCCGGGTCCACCACGCCGCCGGAGACGGCCGAGTAAACGGATTTGACGTGCTCTGTGACCAGCGAGCTCGACATGACTCTCTCCTCCTGCGCCGGATCGGTGGACTCCAGGGACGCAGATACCCCTGAGCCATCGAAAACTTGGAAACTCCGGCCTTGGCGTCACTGACCCGCCCCCCGAAGACGCCGGCCCGTTATTTAGAACTGATCCGGAAATGCGCGATCAGTCTAGCACCTTCAGCCGGTTGCCTCTACTTGACCCGCTTCAGACGCGCAGCCGCTTCGGGCGAAATTTCCGCTGCCCGCCACAGGCGTACCGAGTTCACCACCCAGAGGCGGCGGCAGCGCACCAGGTCCGAGACCGCCACCACCTTTTCCCGCACCACGCCGCTGCGCAACAGCCATTCCCGCATGATGCCGGGCAGCAGTCCGCACGAGAGGGGCGGCGTCACCATGGCCCCGTCCAGATCCAGCACCACGTTGGCGACGGTGGTCTCGGTGACCTCCCCCCGGGTGTTCCAAAGCAGCACGTCGTCGCCGCCCGCTACCGCGGTCCGCGCCTGCTCGTAGACGTCGCGCTGGGTGGTCTTGTGATAGATGAACACCAAGGCCGGGTCCACCGGTTCCCTGGCCAGAATTAGACGCACCGGCGCGTCTCCGTTTGGCGCGAGGGGCTCCGCCTCCAGGCTGACCTCTCCTTGCCGATCCACCAGCAACCGTACCTTGTGCACCGCAGCAGGGAGTCCCGCTCCCAGGGCCTCCAGTTGCGCCCAGAGCGGGTCCCGCGCCAGGGCGTAGCCGAAGTACTCCGCGGAGCGCGTGAGCCGGGCCAAGTGCTCCTCCAGCAGGAAATAGCCCTTGCCCGGTTCCCAGCGCAGGGTCTCCAGCAGGGAAAACGGGCGCACGGTCCGCCGCAGCACCGCGGTCTTGGCCTCGCATTCCCGGTATTCGTCCTCTGCCACCGAATCCCAGACGATCCCGCCGCCGGTGCCGTATTCCGCGACCCGGTCACGCTTGTTCACCGTCAAGGTGCGAATGGCGACATTGAACTGGGCCCGGCGCCCCGGCGACAGGAATCCGATGGAGCCCGTGTAGATGCCGCGGGGCGAATCCTCCAGCCCGCCGATGATGCCCATGGTGCGCGCCTTGGGAGCGCCCGTCACGGAGGCGCTGGGAAACAGCGCCCGCAGGATCTCGCTCACGGGCTGCCGGGTGCGCGCGGTAACGGTGGAGGTCAACTGCCAAACCGTGGGATAGCGCTCCACCTCGAACAGCCGATCGACGCGCACGCTTCCGGTCTCCGCGATGCGGCCCAGGTCATTGCGCACCATGTCCACGATCATGACGTTCTCCGCCCGATCCTTGGCCGAGCGCGCGAGACGCTTGCGGAAAGCGGCGTCCTCCTCCGGCCAGCGGCCCCGGGGCAGGGTTCCCTTCATGGGCCGGCAGCGGATCATGTCGCCGTCCAGCTCGAAAAAGCTTTCAGGCGACGCCGAGGCCACGGCAAAACCGGCAAGGTCCACGAAGGCGCAGTACGCCGCCTGTTGCGCCTCCACCAGGGCCAGGAAACACCACCACGGGTCGGCGCCGAATTCCCCGCGCAGCCGCACCGTATGGTTCACCTGGTAGGTCTCGCCGTCGCGGATCGCGCGCCGGATGGCCGCGATGGCCTGGAGATAGTCGGGCTTGGAAGTGCAGAACGTCAGGGCGTCCAGGCGGCAGGCCTCCGGGAGCGCAGGCGGCAGCTCCCGCAGCACCTCCGGCGCCCGGTAGAGGCCAAACCAGGCTAGGGGAAATCCCTCGGGCGCGCGCACCCTCAGGGCGGAATCGAAGCCCGGCGCCGCCTCGTAGCTCAGGAAACCGGCGGCGTGGAGCGCCTCCCCTTCCACCCGCTGCTCCACACGACGCACCAGGGGCAGCACCTCCTCCGGCATCCGCGCCACCACCACCTCCACCGGCTCGTGGAAATGGAGCCAGCAGCGGGCGCGGGCGTCATGCAAAACCACCGAACCTTCCGTGGGTCGCATCGGGCGGCTTTCTCGCACCGGCGCTATGCCGGCAGGGCTTTCAGGGTGCGGGACAGAGTTGCTGTATAGCAGAAAAGCCGCGCGCTGGCACTTTCAGTCCGCACCGGCGCGGCTGCGGCGCCAGCGGGGATAATGGGTCTCCACCAGGGGTCCCTCGGCGTCCCACGCATGGCAGCCGTCGATCTGGAACGGCTTGCGATGGGGATCCTGCTGGGAATAGAAATGCTGGGCCAGGGTCTGGTACGCCGTGGTCGCCACCGACCACAGCAGTTCGGTGACATGGGTGCAGCCCTGGACGCCCCCGAGCACATGGTTCACCTGGCGCCGGAAGCCCGGCCCGATGGTCATGCCCACCAGCTTCCCGTAATCCTTCTGGATTTCGTCGCAGACGCCGGGAAACGGCACGCCGTCCATGCCGGTCTCGGCCGCGTGGATCTTGAGGTGATCATCCACGGTGATGCGCAGGCGCATGTCGTGCACCGGCTTGCCGGCTGGGCGCACCCCGGTCACGTTCAGGAAGTCGTGATCCTTGACGTCGGTGAGCCGCCCCTCGATGTCCCACAGGCCGTCGCTGCGCTGGAAACCCTGCACTTCGATGCGGCGCGAATGCAAGCGGGTGCGCCGCACCCTGTCGCGGCGGGAAGTCATGGGACGCGGGCCCCACAGCCCCCAGACCAGCGGGCAAGATCGGTCATGCGGCTTCCCCCGTTTCCATCGCCGGCGGATCGCGCAGCAGCGCGGTGAACTCCTGGGCCGGCATCGGCGCCGAGTAGTAATAACCCTGAATTTCGTCGCAGCCATGGGCGCGCAGGAAACCGGCCTGGCTCCTTCGCTCCACTCCTTCGGCGATCACCCGCAGCCCGAGGCTGTGGCCGAGGGAGATCACCGCCAGCACGATGGCGGCGCTGTCACCGCTCTCCGGCAAATCCTGGACAAAGGAACCGTCGATTTTGAGCTTGTCGATGGGGAAGCGCTTGAGGTAATTGAGGCTCGAATAGCCGCTTCCGAAGTCGTCGATGGCCACCCGCAATCCCATGGATTTGAGGCGCCGCAGCGCGATCTCGGCCTCCTGCGGGTCGTGCATGACCACGGTTTCCGTTAGCTCGAGCTCCAGGAAGCGGGGTTCCACGCCGGTGTCCGAGAGCACCGATTCCACGATGTCGGCGAGCTGGGTCTGGCGGAACTGGCGGGCGGAGAGATTCACCGCCACCACCAGCGGAGGCAGGCTGGCACCCTGCCAGGCCTTGATCTGCTCGCAGGCCGTGCGCAGGATCCAATCCCCGATGGGCACGATGAGGCCGGTCTCCTCGGCAATCATCACGAAGCGCTCGGGCTCCACCGCGCCCCGCGACGGATGACGCCAGCGCACCAGCGCCTCGGCCCCCACGATGCGGCCCGTGGCCAGTTCCACCTGGGGCTGGTAGTAGACGGCAAGCTCTCCGCGCTCCAGGGCCCGGCGCAGGTCGGACTCCAGGTCCAGCCGCTCGCTCACCCGCTCGTTCAGCTCCCGGGTGTAGAACTGGAACCCGTTCTTTCCCTGCTCCTTGGCCCGGTACATGGCCGCATCGGCGTTCCTGAGCAGCGTGTCACCATCCCGCCCGTCCTGGGGATAGACGCTCACGCCCACGCTGCAGGTGACGAACACCTCCCGGCCGTTGATGATAAAGGGCTGGGCGATCGCGCTGAGCAGGCGCTGGATGTGCTGCCCGACCATCCCGTCCCCTGCCGTGAAATGCAGGACCAGGACGAACTCGTCACCGCCGATTCGCGCCACCGTGTCGGAAGCGCGCAGGCACGAGGCCAGCCGCCCCGCCGCCAGCTTCAGCAACTGGTCTCCGGCATCGTGGCCCAGGCTGTCGTTGACGAGCTTGAAGTTATCCAGGTCGAGGAACGCGATCACCACCGCCTGGGCGTATCGGTCAGCGAACACGATGGCCTGGTTGATGCGGTCCCGCAGCAGGTTCCGATTCGGAAGGTCGGTGAGGGAGTCGTGGTTCGCCTGATGCTCCAGCTCCTCCTGGTAGCGCCGGTTGTCCGTGATGTCGTTGAGCACGCCCACGAAGTGACTGACGCTGCCATCCGAGTCCCGCACCGGAGCGACAAACAGCTCGTTCCAGAACAGGCTGCCGTCCTTACGGTAATTGCGCAGCACCCCATGGCCTTCCCTCTGGCCGCGAATGGCCGCGCGAACGTTTTCCAGGGCCGGTTGGTCCGTGTCGTCCCCGTGCAGGAAACTCCAGTTCCGGCCCACGGCCTCCGTGGCCGGGAACCCGGTGATGCGCTCAAACGCGGGATTGACGTAGACAATGGGCTCGCCCGCGGCTCGGGCATCGGTGATGATGATGGCGTTGACGCTGGACTCGATGGCCCGGTCGCGCAGCCTGAGGGCCGCCTCCGATTCCCGGACCGAAGTCAGGTGGCGGTTCACCATCAGGTACAGAAGCCAGGCCGAGGAGACGACGAAGAACCAGCCCGCAAAAGACTGCAACCATGCGTTCTCCTCTACCTGAATGCCCAGGACGAACCCCACTGGGATTCCGCTCGCGACAAAAATCCACATCCCGACCAGCAGCCCGTAGACCACCGCGACATTGCGCGCGAGTCTCTTCTCGCGCCGGGTGTTGGTGGTCATGGCGTTGGCGGGCGGCCGACGCGGGAAGGTGCTGACAACATGGCGTTCATCGCCGCGCCGCGTCCCGGAACTCTCGCAGCAGTCGCTTGGCACGGCTCGGGCTTCCGGCGAGGGATCGCAGATCGGCGACTTCGAGGTCTTGGCCGGCCGCCGCAAACTCGCTCACCGAGCGGTCGCGCAGGTTGACCACTTGCATCGCCCAGTCCGGGAATTCGCGCTCCGGCAGGATCTGGTCCAGGAGCTTTATGACCAGGCTGTGGCGAGGGTCGCGGGCGATCCTGGCGTAAAGGGCCTCGATTGCCGGTTCCGGCCCCTCGATCACCTGCATGAATTCCAGGTCCCGGTAAAGCAGCAAGCCGGTGATGCCGGCGCGGGAATTGTTCTCGACGCTTCTGCTGAAGATCTCCTGGAGATCCTCCGCGTCAAAGCCGCTCCGCGCGGCGGAGATGTAGACGATCTGTCGGACGGGTTCGACCACGGGATCGCGTACGGACGATGGACAATGGCGCCGGCTAGTGGAGTGGACCCCCCGACCCCCATATTACGAACCGGCCGGGTTCCCCACCCCAAAGCAAGCCGCAACAATCAATCAACAACTTATGCATTGGCGCTATTCTGCCATGGGTGGCAGGCGTTGTGGCTATTTGCTTCCTCGCGCTCCAGGCGTGCGCCACGCCAGCCACGCCCGGGAGTCATGCCCGGTTCCTCAACGGTCCGAGGTTGGACCAGGAACGGCACGAGTTGCGGGATGCCACGATCCCGACCCGCCCCGCGGGAAGCCGCGAACAGGAAGGAAATTGACCGCGAGTTTAGCCGCTCCCGCGAGGTCGACCCCAATGCGAGTCGCCCGCGGCGCGGCGCGGCCGGTGCCGTGTTCCGGCGGCCCGCGTCGTGGCTAGCCGCCCGTCTCCCCTTCCCCCACCGCCTCCGGTCCGGTTATGAAGTAATTGCCCGTGGTATTGAAACTGATGGGCCCTTCATTCCGAAACATGTCGGCCAAGGCCACGAATTCTTCCGGCGACGTGAACATCTGCTTGACGGTCGCTTCCCCCTGAAGCCGGTAATAAAAGGAGAACTGTTTCTTCGTGACGTTGTATGCCAGGTAGTACTTATCGACGTTCTTCCAAGCCATGATCCACTCCTCTATTGAGAACACACGGATTTGACGGTCTCACCCGNNTTCCGCCTTTCTCGCGTAACGCTTTCTTGTCGGCGGCGAGGAAAGAGGCCAACACGAAGGAGGAGCCTTGACCTGGGTCCTCCTTCGCGGGAAAGGCCTGCATCCTGAATGAAGCTCGGCGTTATCATGGGAAAAGGCAAACCCATGGGGGTAAGCGACGTTCCTTCTTGAGCGGCGAAACCACATATCTCAAGTTCCGACGCTTATTGACCACTCTCGCGGGACGATGCGTGAGCAGACCGTTAGCGGCCCGCCAACAGCCGCATCACGACGGTCGCCGCAATTGCAGCCACGATGACCCCCATGACAGCAATCACGAGGCGCTTTCGCCGGGGAGCAAAGCCCGGAGCACGGGCGGCGACCAGATAAATCCCGCTGCCCACCGCAACCAGCCCGGCGAGACCCGAGAGCAAGCCGGTAGCGCCGTAGAACGCGATGCGCCCAGGCTCCTCATGGATCCCCAAGAAGCCTGTATCGGGTAACTGTGAAAGGCCGACGAACACTAAGCAGAGGACCGCACTTGCCAGAAGTATCCTTCGAGCCATGTGAATTGCCTAGTTACCGGCCCGGAGCGAGCGCACTCCAGAAAATATTGCCCACGAACTGGGCCAAGCGCGGCCTGCCGGTAAAGTTCAGTCCAAGCCGTCCATTGAAACGGAAGCTTACGAGACCAGATAGCCCCACACCGAGACCTTTCTCTTAATCGCCGCTCGATTGTAAACAAACACCTCGATATACGGCCCCATGACCGGGAATCTTGCCATGTAGCTGCTGATGTTGTGCGGGCTGCCGTGCCAACTGCCTCGCCCGGACACTTCGATGAAGTTGGTGCTCTGGGGAGCGCTGAGATTTTCCTCCAGGTTGACATACCGGCGGGCACCCATCGCGCCGTTGGCATTGAACGCGAACATTACGCCCAAATCCACTGGGGGCTCATCTGCGGCTGCCTGAGTGAATCGGACGAAGATGTTGATGTGCCGATAGCTATCGATCTTCGTATAGGGTGGCAGGCTGATCCCGATATTAGGTGGCAGTTCGCGATCAGTCATGAACTTGATAATGGAGGTGCAGGCCGGATTGCAGGCGCCCGCGGTTCCTTTGCGTTTCTCTGACATAGTAACCTCCTTGTTAAGCAGAAAGCCGCCATCGATGAACGGCCACAGGACCTGCCGTTCTCTGACTTGCTATCGATGCCCGCCAACGAGAGCTCGCGGCGCTACGCACCGCACAAGGCCCTTCACACCCATTGCCTCTGCGGAGACCGCTTTGGCATGGTGCCTCGGCAGCGGGGGGCCATTCCGTCCCTCCTACGCGGCCCCATGCTTAACGCATAGACTTTCCCGTGATCTATTTCAATCGAATGGCGCGCAACCGTGACTATGCAGCGGGTCGGGTTGACATTTGTCAGGCGGAAAATCGTTGCGGGGAGGCGCTGTGCCGCGCCGCACCAGGACGTCTGGGAGCACCGCTTCAGACGAGATCGGAAACATGCGCACGGCATTGTGGTGCCTGGACGCCGAGCGGTTGCCGATTCCAAATCGCTTCTCACAGGCACTTCCCCCGCAACCCCCATTGACCTCGGCTGTCGGGGGGAGAGATATTCGCCGGGGTTCACCTTTCTTTCCTGTCATTGCTCGCCATGAAGCAGTTACAAGGGTCGTCTGGCAGGCACAAATGTGAATCTGCTGCCGCTTTGCCTGTCCTATTGCCGTCCGCACCGAATTTCGCGACGGATATCAATCGCGGAACCGCCAGCACAAAGCGGTGCTGCCCTGAAACAGCCGGCAAATATGACGGTATACCAATGCGAGGACGAGCTGCTGGTGGATCACCGGGGCGCCGGCGTGGACGCCCTCATCGACCAGGTCGAGCAGGCGGCGCGCGCCTATCCCTGGCCGGAAACCTACAACGCCTTTCCGGGTCCCAACAGCAACGCCTTCACCGCCTGGATCGCCAAGCGGGGCCCCGCGCTCAAGCTCGATCTCCCCCTGTCCGCCATCGGCAGCGGGTATGCGGAATGATGATCCTGCAATGAAGGGCTAAGGCCGGCGCCGTAATGGTTACTGCCCGATAATGGGGTCGGCCGAACGCGTCCGCGCGGACAAGATTGGGCCAGACCGGGAAGGTGTTGACGCCGGGAATTCTTTGGTGCCGGCTAGAGGAGTCGAACCCCCGACCAACTGATTACAAATCAGCTGCTCTACCAACTGAGCTAAGCCGGCCCAGCGGGGCATTATACCGGAGGGGTGCCGCCCCCGACGCCGGGCGGTGTTACTTGATGACCTGCAGCCTCGGCTTGCCGCCCGGGGTGCCTTCGGGCTCGGTGGGGGGTTCGGAGGCGGCGTCGCCAGCGGCCGTTGCCTCCAGTGGAAACAGCATGCCCTGGCCGTTCTCCCGGGCGAATACGGCCGCCACCGCCGCCACCGGCACCGAACACTCCCGGGAAACGCCGTTGAAGCGGGTTGAAAACTGGATCAGGTCGTTGCCGATGGTGAGATTGCGGGTTGCGTCGGCGCTCAGGTTGAGCACGATCTCCCCGTTTTTCACGTGTTCCACAGGAACCCGGGTGCGGGCATCCACCCGGACCGAGATATAGGGCGTGTAACCGCAGTCCACGCACCACTCGTGGATGGCGCGGATCAGGTACGGTTTGGTGGAGATATCCTTCATTTTGCCTTGGGTGCCGCGCCTACCTCCGCATGATCTTCTCGGAAGGCGTGAGCGCCTCGATGAACGCCGGGCGGGAAAACAGGCGCTCCGCGTATTTCATGATCGGCGCGGCGGGCTTGGTGAGCTGGATGCCGTAGTAATCGAGCCGCCACAGCAGCGGCGCGATCGCGACGTCGAGCATGGAAAACTCTTCCCCCAGCATGTGCTTCTGGCGGGTGAACACCGGCGCGATGGTCGTGAGGTTGTCCCGGATGGCGAGGCGCGCCTTGTCCGCGGCCTTCTGGCTGCCGTGCTCGATGGTGGCCAGATGATCGAACATCTCTTTCTCGAAGCGGTATAGGAACAGCCGCGCCCGCGCTCGCATCACCGGGTCGGGTGGCATCAGCTGCGGGTGCGGAAAGCGCTCGTCGATGTACTCATTGATGATGTTGGATTCGTACAGGACCAAGTCCCGCTCCACCAGCACCGGCGTCTGGTTGTAGGGATTGAGGGTCGCCAGATCCTCGGGCTTGTTGAACAAGTCCACGTCGATGATCTGGAAATCCATCCCCTTTTCGTACAACACGATCCGGCAGCGATGGCTGAACGGACAAGTGATCCCTGAATACAGGGTCATCATTTTGGACTTCTCCCTGTGCGGGGGCGCCTGCGGCACCCCCTCCTCGACTCTCTCAGTGAACGTCCTTCCAGAATTCCTTCTTGAGAACGTAGGCGAGCGGCAGCAGCACCACGGTCAGGAACAGGACCACGATGATGCCGATGCGCACGCGGTCGTCCCGTGCCGGTTCGCCCATATAGACCAGATAGTTCACCAGGTCCCGCACCGCAAGATCGTATTCCGTCTTGGAAAGGATCCCCGGCTGCTCCAGCACCAGCTTGGGGGGGCCGTGACCATCGCCGTGGCCGCCCTCCGTCTTCTCCTCGACCTTGGCCTGAATACCCTGAAGCTGCCAGAGCACGTGGGGCATGCCCACGTTCGGGAACGCGATATTGTTCCAGCCCGAGGGCTTGGAGTCGTCGCGATAGAAAGTGCGCAGGTAGGTGTAGAGCCAGTCCGCGCCCCGCACCCGTGCCACCAGGGTGAGGTCCGGAGGCGGCGCGCCGAACCACTCGGCGGCATCCTTCTTGCTGATGGCCACCGTCATGTTGTTGCCCACCTTGTCGGTGGAGAACAGGAGGTTCTGCCTGATCTGCTCGTCGCTGAGCCCCAGATCCTTCAGCCGGTTGAAGCGCATGAACGCGGCGGCGTGGCAGTTCAGGCAGTAGTTCACGAACAACTGGGCGCCCCGCTGCATGGACGGCAGCTGCTCGCGGCTTTCGGTGGACGGCAACCGGTCAAGCTTGATGTCCGCCCCCGCGGCAAACACTGTCAGAGGCAGAAAGCTCAGCGCGAGTAGGAGCTTTTTCATCCCGTCACCCTTTCCGGCACAGGTTTGGTCTTGTCGATCTTGGTATACCAGGGCATGAGGAAGAAGAACGCGAAGTACACCCCGGTCAGGATCTGGGCGACCAGGGTGCGGCCCGGGGACGGCGGCAGGACCCCGAGGTAGCCGAGGACCACGAAACTCACCACGAACGCCGCCAGAAAACCCTTGTACAGCGGCCCGCGATAACGGATGGACTTAACCGGACTGCGGTCGAGCCAGGGCAGGAAGAAGAACACCACCACCGCGATGCCCATCACCGCCACGCCGGGAAACTGGGAGCCGAACATGGGCGGCACCGCCCGCAGCATCGCGTAGTAGGGCGTGAAGTACCAAACCGGCGCTATGTGCTCGGGGGTCTTCAGGGGATCGGCCGGGATGAAGTTGTTGTACTCGAGGAAGTACCCTCCCATCTCCGGCGCGAAGAAGAGGATTACGGAGAACAGGATCAGGAATACGGTCACGCCCACGATGTCCTTCACCGTGTAGTAGGG
>DKBC01000170.1 GCA_002451065.1 Betaproteobacteria bacterium UBA6910 | reverse complement strand
GCGGCTGCCCGGCGACGCATCGAGCGACGGGTAGGCATTCCGACCAAGGCCGACGAGGTCGAAAGCCCGCTCTGGCTCAAGGTGGACAGCTACTCCCTCATCCAGTCGCTCACCTATCTGGCAAGCCGGCTGCACGAGGAGTTTTCGGTGCGCGAGGTGCGGTTTCGCCTCGGCACATCGGGCCGCCACGCTCAGCTGGACATCGGCTGGACCGGCGCCACCCTGAGTTCCCAGACCATTCTCAGCTGGGAAGACGAACCCATGATTCTGGGGGGGGAAGCCAGCCCCCTCACCCTGAAGGACGTGATGGAGCGCCACGCCGGCGAAATCTGGTTCCAGGTGGAGAAAGCCTCCCATCGCTCGTATTTCCGCCTGCTGCTCCCCTTGACCCGACCCGAGGAAGTGGCGTTCACGGTGGCGGTGGCTCACGACAGCCGGCCGGAGTATTACGACTTCGACCTGTTCAGCCAGCCCGGCCAGACCCCGGAACTGGACAACCGCAAGCTGTCGGATCTCACCTATACGGTGTTCGACACCGAGACTACCGGGCTCGAGCCTTCGAATGGCGACGAGATCATTTCCATCGGCGCCGTGCGCATCCTCAACAACCGGCTGCTGCAGCAGGAAGCCTTTGACCAGCTGGTGGATCCCCGGCGCAAAATGTCCAAGGAGTCCATCAAGATTACCGGTATCGAGCCGGTGATGCTGGAAGGCCAACCCACGATCGATAAAGTGCTTCCCGCATTCCATCGCTTCTGCGAAGACACGGTTCTGGTGGCTCACAACGCGGCCTTCGACATGCGCTTCCTGCAGCTCAAGGAGGACGTGACGGGGATCCGCTTCTCCCAGCCGGTGCTGGACACGCTGCTGCTCTCCGCAGTGATTCATCCCAATCTCAATTCCCACAAGCTCGAGGCCATCGCAGAGCGCCTCGGCGTCAACGTCCTGGGAAGGCACACGGCACTGGGGGACGCCTTCGTCACCGGCGAGGTGTTCCTGAAGATGATCCCGCTGCTGGCCGAGCAGGGCGTCCTGACCCTGAAGGATGCCCGGGAAGCCGCGCAGAAGACCTATTACGCCCGCGTCGAGTACTGAGGACCGATCACCATGAAGGACGTTCTCTCCGCCATCGAGCACCTGCGCCGGTATCCGCCGTTCGACAACATGGAGCCCGAGCACCTGAACTTCCTGGCCGAAAGCGCCGTCGTCGAACTGTATTCCCGGGGTCAGGTGATCCTGAAGCCCGGGGCATCGGAGCCGGACCGCTTTTACATCGTCAAGCAGGGTGTGGTGGAGACGGAACCCGAGGGCCGCAGCCCCCTGTCAGGGGACGCAGGCTGGGAGCTCGGCGAGGGAGACTGCTTCCCGGTCGGCGCCCTGCTTTCCAGGTCTCCTGTGGCAAACATATACCGTGCCCTGGAAGACACCATCTGCTTTGCCCTGCCCGCGGACCGATACCGCGCGCTGATGGACATGAGCCCTCCGTTCAAGGACTTCTGCACGCACCGCCTGGCGAATCTGCTGGACCGCTTCAAGCGCCTGCTGCAGGCCCAATACTCGCGCCAGACCACGGAGCAACATTCCATGGATCATCCGCTCTCCAGCATCCTGCGGCGGGCGCCGGTTTCCTGCCCGCCGGACACGCCGATCCGCGCCGTGCTGGAAATCATGCATGGCGAGCGCATCGGCTCCATGGTTGTGGTGGACGGGGACAACCGGCCGTTGGGCATCTTCACCCTGCACGATGTGCTGGACCGCGTAGCCATCTCCCAGGCCGACCTCGATGCGCCCATCTCCCGGGTCATGACCAGCGGCCTCACCACCCTGCCGCCCCAGGCCACGGTTTACGATGCGGCCCTGGCCATGGTGCGCCGTGGAATCCGCCATGTCCTGGTCGTGGAAAACGCCAGGCTCGTGGGGATCGTGTCGGAGAAGGATCTGTTCAGCCTGCAGCGCATCAGCATGCGCCAGCTCTCCAGCGGCATCAAGGCGGCGACGGACGTCGGCCAGCTGGCGCAGTTCAGCGCCGAAATCAGTCAACTGGCGCAGAACATGCTCGCGCAGGGCGTCGCGGCGGAACAGCTCACCCAGTTCATTGCCTCACTGAACGATGTGCTCACCCAGCGCATCATCGACCTGGAGTTCGGAAACGAAGACCTAGCCGGCATTGAATTCTGTTGGCTCGCCCTGGGAAGCGAGGGACGGAACGAACAGACGTTCTCCACGGACCAGGATAACGGCATCATATTCACGATTCCCGAGGGCATGACTGCCGAACAGGTGCGGGAGCGCCTGCTCCCGGTAAGCCGGCGCGTGAACGAGGCTCTGGACCGCTGCGGCTTTCCCCTTTGCAAGGGCAATATCATGGCCAGTAATCCCATGTGGTGCCTGAGCCTGGAGGAGTGGCGCCAGCGGTTCGCGCGCTGGATAGACGCAGGCGACCCTGAGTCCCTTCTGCACGGCGCGATCTTCTTTGACTTCCGTTCCCTGCACGGAAAAGGCGAAATGGCCGTCGAGCTTCGCGATTGGTTGCTCAAGCACGTCAAGCGCAACACGCGGTTTCTGCACCAGATGGCCGCCAACGCCCTGCAGAACCGTCCTCCCCTGGGACTGTTCCGGGACTTCGTGGTAGATACCAAAGGTGAGCACCGGGACACCATCGACCTGAAGCTGAACGGTACGACACCATTCGTGGACGCCGCCCGCATCTACAGCCTCGCCTCCGGGGTCGACAGCACCAACACCGCCCAGCGGCTGCGGCTGGTAGCGCCCCTGCTCAAATTTCCTGCCGAGGAGGTCGAAGCCTGGGTGGAGGCTTTTCTCTATATCCAGATGCTGCGACTTCGGCATCAACACCTGGAGAGCCGCCAGGGCAGGCCCATGGACAACCGGATCAACCCCTATGAGTTGCACGAGCTTGATCGCCAGATTCTGAAGGAATCGTTCAAGCAGGCCAGGAAGCTTCAGTCCCGTCTGGCGCTGGATTACCAGGTATGAAGCCCGCATGTCGGCGTATCACGATATGCTCATATTGCACCGCACGGCATCAACTCCTTGCGTTAGCCATGCCCGCTGCTAGAATGCGCAGATTCCGGAAAACCCATTGTTTTGCGCAGTTACCGGACGGATTGCCGCCACGCCAAGAATAATCACCGGCACGGCAAACCGTTGGCAGCACCGGGAGGGAAGGACATAGGGGGATTCGATTATGCGCAGGCGCACGACCGTCGCGCGGCAACCTGTCGCGACCGGAGCTTTTCCTTTCCGCCACCCCGCCCACCGCGCTTTCAACGCATTTTCTTTCTCTTTGTTTCCGCTGCAATTTTCAACCGCTGTACCTTGTGACTTCGCGCTAATAAAAGGAGGACGTTTATGCAAATAACAGAGAGGCACCAGGAATACTGGCGAAAAAATCTCGCCATTACCGGCGTGCTGCTGGCAATCTGGTTTATCGTGACCTACGTTGTCGGCTTCTTCGCGAGAGAACTTGCCTCGATCACGTTCCTGGGTTTCCCACTGCCCTTCTACATCGGCGCACAGGGTGCCCTGGTCGTGTACGTGCTCATCATCCTGTTCTACGCGATCTACATGAACAAGCTCGACCAGGAATACGGCGTCGCCGAGGGGGAGGAATAAGCCATGGCCGTTCAGACCCAGTCGCAATTCAACCAGGCGCTCAAGAAGTATTACAGCTTCTACACCGGCGGTTTCGTAGTATTCGTCATTGTTCTCGCCATTCTCGAGCAGCTTGGCGTTCCCAACCGGATCATCGGCTACATTTTCCTGCTCGCCACCATCGGCCTCTATGCCGGCATCGGCATCATGAGCCGGACCGCCGATGTCGCGGAATATTACGTCGCCGGAAGGCGGGTACCCTCGCTGTTCAACGGCATGGCCGTCGGAGCGGACTGGATGTCGGCCGCCTCCTTCATCGGCATGGCAGGAACCCTCTACGCCTTGGGCTATCAGGGTCTTGCATTCATCATGGGCTGGACCGGCGGCTACTGCCTGGTGGCCCTCTTCCTCGCGCCCTATCTCAGGAAGTTCGGTCAGTTCACGATTCCCGACTTCCTGGGAGCTCGCTATGGCGGCCATATCCCGCGCATGATCGGCGTGTTCGCGGCAGTCCTTTGTTCGTTCACCTACGTGGTGGCACAGATCATGGGCGTCGGCATCATCACCAGCCGCTTTACCGGCCTCGAGTTCGGGATCGGCGTTTTCGTTGGTCTCGCCGGTATCCTGGTCTGCTCCTTCCTCGGCGGCATGCGGGCAGTCACCTGGACCCAGGTGGCGCAATACATCATCCTGATCGTGGCCTACATGATCCCGCCGGTGTGGCTCGCCGCCAAGCAGACGGGCGTTCCGGTTCCCCAGTTGGTCTACGGCTATCAGCTCCAGAAGGTGACCCAGCTCGAGGACAAGATCCTGGCTGATCCCGCGGAGACCCAGGTCCGGGACATCTTCAAGAAGAAATCCGATGCGGCCACGGCAGCCCTCAAGGACCCCGCCAAGTCCTTTGCTGACGGCAAGTCGGAGCTGGAGAAGCAGGTGGCCGATCTCAAGGCCGCCAACGCTCCCGAGGACCAGGTCAAGAAGGCCGAGGAGGCCCTGAACGCGTATCCCAAGGACGTGGCCGCCGCCACCGACCAGTGGAAGAAGGACACCAAGCTCGCGGCCCGCGCGGCCCCCCTCAAGCGCCACGCCGAAATCTTCCCCGGCAAGGACGAGGCCGACCAGAACAAGTCGCGCCGCAACTTCCTGGCCCTGATCTTCTGCCTGATGGTGGGAACCGCAGCCCTGCCCCACATCCTGATGCGCTACTACACCACCCCCAGCGTGAAGGAGGCGCGCGTCTCCGTGGCCTGGTCGCTGTTCTTCATCTTTCTGCTCTATTTCACCGCTCCGGCCCTGGCGGTGCTGGTGAAATATGAGATTTACGCTAATCTCGTCGGCTCTTCATTCGCCACGCTGCCCAAGTGGGTGGAGTTGTGGCGACAGGTGGACCCGGCGCTTTTGTCGGTGGCTGACGTCAACTTGGACGGCATCATCCAGCGCGCCGAAATCGCCATCGGTGGCGACATCGTGGTGCTGGCGACTCCGGAGATTGCCGGCCTTCCCTACGTCATTTCCGGACTGGTGGCGGCCGGGGGCCTGGCTGCCGCGCTCTCCACCGCGGACGGCCTGCTGCTCACCATCGCCAACGCCCTCTCCCACGACGTCTATTACAAGATGATCGACCCCAATGCCCCGACCTCGCGGCGGCTGGCCATCGCCAAGACCCTGCTGCTGGTCGTGGCCTTGTGCGCGGCCTACGTGGCGGGCCAGAAACCGGCGGACATCCTATTCCTGGTGGGGGCTGCATTCTCCTTCGCGGCGGCATCGTTCTTCCCGGCCTTGGTGCTGGGCGTGTTCTGGAAGCGCGCCAATCAACTGGGCGCAGTCCTGGGAATGATTTCCGGCCTCGGCGTGACCTTCTACTACATGGCCACCACTCAGCCCTGGCTGCGGGGAATATTCGGCATCACCGCACCCGTTGCCGAAATGGAGTGGTTCGGCATCGCGGCGATCTCGGCCGGCATTTTCGGGATCCCGGCGGGTTTCATTATGTGCATCATCGGCTCCCTCATCTCCCCGGCGCCCAGCAAGGAGGTCCAGGAACTCGTGGATCACGTCCGCTATCCCAGCCTGGCTGGCGATTTGGATACCCGCGGTACCTGATGCTTCCGGCTTCGACCGGCACGAAAAAGCCCGCTTCGGCGGGCTTTTTTTTGCACCGGTTCGCGCGCCTGACGCCTACAGATCCACCAAATCCTTCACCAGATGCGCCAGGTCGGATCGCCCCGTTTCCCGGATCAGCTGACGTGTCATCCGCGGATCAAATCGGAACAGGTGGTGAATCACCTCCTTCACCCGGTCGGGATTGTGGGTCGCGTGGTAAGCCATCCCGAGGGCGTACCAGGCATGGGGATTCATGGGCTGCAGTTGAGCCGCTTCCTGCAGCGCCTTTACCGCCTCCTCGTGCTGTCCCAGCCGGGCGTGGGCCATGCCCATGCCGTACCAGGCGCGGTCCACGGTGCGCTTGATGCGCACGGCCTCGCGGAAGGCCTCGATAGCCCGCTCGTCCTGATGGAGTTTTTCCCAGGCAAAGCCCAGGTTAAAGAAGATGATCGCGTTTCCCGGGTCGGTCAGGGACGCCTCTGTGAAAACCCGAGCCGCCTCTTCCCAGCGTTCGAGCCGGGCCAGAAGAAACCCAAGTGCGTTGAGCGCCCGGGTCCAACGGGGAGCGAAACGGAGCGCGATCCGGTATTCCGCGACCGCCTGTTCATGGCGGCGGAGCTTTTCGAACAACCGCGCGCGCAGATAGTGCCTCCAGGGTTCAAACTCGATCATGGGCTTTCCTGGTTCCGAATCCGGGATGCTGCCAGGCAGGCGGGGCGCCACCCCGCCCCACGAGACCCTACCTGCGAAAAGGTCGCTATGTTACCCTTCCGTCTTCCACCGGTCTAATCCCGATGCTGCAAGTCGCAATCATTATCAAGGCCTTGGCGGAGGTCGCCGGATTCGCCCTGATCGGGCAAGGCTTGCTTTATCTGTTGGCGGGGGCGAAGCGGGAAAAAAACGGCGCCTACCAGATCCTGAAGGTTGTCACCTCGCCCATTCTCAAATTTGCGCGGATCATTACGCCCAGGTTCGTGCTCGATCAGCACATCGGCCTGGTGGCGTTCTTCCTGGTTTTTGTCATCTGGTATTTCGCCGGGCAACAGAAACTCCAGCTCTGCGTGACCCAGCACCCCGATCACCCGTCCTGCGTCCAAATGATCAAGACCCTCGAGGAGCGCCGCGGCGGCCCTCAGGGCTAGGCTTTGACACCCGCGGGCTTCTCTTATATTCTCCCACGCCTTCCGCGCATGCCATCAGCCTTGGAGAGATGACCGAGCGGTCGAAGGTGCACGACTGGAAATCGTGTGTACGGTTTATAGCCGTACCGAGGGTTCGAATCCC
>DKBC01000119.1 GCA_002451065.1 Betaproteobacteria bacterium UBA6910 | reverse complement strand
GCCAGCGGCAAATACCGCTTCAACTACGGCGTGATCATCGAGATCCTGGCGGGACTGAGCCTCATGATCGCCACCGTCTGGTACCTCATCAGCGGCCGGCGCCGCTAGCCTCTCCGGGTTCGGGAAGTCCGGCGTCCGAAATCTCTTTCCCGGACGCTCCAGGCCACTTTGCCGCGCTGCCCTGATCCTGTCTGCACGCGGTGCGGTTCGCCCCTGCTGTGGTCCGATGCAGTCATCGCGCGCTTGGGCCGCGGCATGGAGGCGGCGGGATCCGCTTCTCGCGGAGGACGTTGAATGGCGCGTGAGGGCGCGGATGAAGGAAGGGTTCACGGCCGCCGGGGCCGGGNNGCGTAGAGGGTGAGGGCGCCCGCGGGCACGACCACCAGCGCGAAGTAGAGCAGCCTCTCGGAGAGGGGCGAGTCCGCAGCGGCCAGCAGGTTCATGCCGAGGAAGCCGGTGGTGACGGTGGCGATCAGGCCGAACACGGTCACCACCGTGAGGCGCACCACCGTGTTGGCCTGGCGGCGCAGGGTGTCGCTCTCCAGGTACTCGCTCATGTCCTCCACCTCGTCCCGCACCTCGGCGTAGAGCCGGTCCGTGCCCAGGTGCCGGGAGGCCATCTGGAACAGGCCCTTGATCTGGGCTTGGTCGGACACCTCGTGGAACCAGTAGCGGTGGGTGAAGCGCAGGAAGATTTCCAGGGTCTGGCGGATGGTGCGCTTGAACTGCCTGACCGATTCCGCGTCATGGATGTCGAGCTTGCTGATCGCCACCACCAGCCGGTCGGAGAGCATGAGCAGCGCCGCCCGGTGCAGGTGGGCGATCAGGAACAGCAGGAAATACTGGTGCCGGAACTGGGACAGGAGCCCGGTCTCGTTGTCGGTGTAGAAGGCTTCGTGGTGGTTGCCCACCATGGTGAGGGCGTGCCCGCAGCACATGAAGCGGGTCTCGGTGCGGGCCTCCCCTTCCTCCCAGTAGCGGTCGTAGCAGTAGCGGGCCTCGAAGTCCGAGACGTGGCTCTCCGCGTAGGGCAGCTCGTCGGCGCCCCCCGGCCCGCTCACCAGGCCCAGGCGCACGAACTGGGCGCGGGTCAGCTCGTGGGGATCGTTGAGGGACAGGTAGCCCATCAGCGGCATGCGGTGGTACTCGATCTGGCGGTAGCGCACCGGCCCCTTCTCGTCGGAGTGGTGCAGCACCATGGGGCGCAGCAGGAACTCCCAGTGGGAGGCGATGCAGGGCGCCCGGTGGCGGCACACGAAGGCCAGGTACTTCTCGCGCCGCTCGTAATCGGAAACCGCGAGCACGCCGCCGTCCGCCGCCAGCCACTCCACCCGCCTGAGGCAGTGGGCCCCCGATCCGTCCCGGTCCCAGTAGGGAGGGTAGGCCCGGCCGAAGCGGAACAGCGTGTCCTGCACCCGGTTGAGGTCCAGGTCCTCCGCGAACACCTCCAGCGCCAGGATGACCACGTCCAGGTCGTAGAAGAAGTAGAGGTCCACGTGGGCCACCTGGAGCACCACGGGCTCGGCGCTGTCCTTGGGGACGATGCGCACCCGGGCCACGTCGCGCCGGCGGTAGACCCGGATCGGCGACTCGCCGTAACCCGAGCGCGCGCCCGCCCCCACGCCCTCGCCGTAGAGGAAACGCTGCACGTAGGGGAGGAAGGTCACGAACTCGGCGTAGTGGCGCTCCTTGAACTCGGAGGGGTCGCCGGTGAACTCGTCGGCCACCTCGCGCCAGGGGTTGTCGCCGGCCTGCTCCAGGTATTCCCAGTGGCGCTGAATCTGGTCCCCCGCCTTGACCGGCATCAAATGCAGGGGCCAGAGCAGGATCTGCCTGAAGCGGCGGACGACGATTCCGGGTGCTGGGTTGTGGGGCTCCATGGGGGCTCCCGCGGGGACGGCGGAAGTGTACACCGTCCGGTGGGAAACCTGCTGCCGGGCATTGGCGCCTGCTCGATCGCCTTTGACTGCAGGCCTCCGGGAGCGGACACGTCGGCATTTCCGGTCCGTGCCGGTTTGGTGTCCGCCTTGAACATGCGCCAGTTTGGAGATTGCCACGGGCGCGCCGAGGCTGGGCCGAGGAAAAGCCCAATCCCTCCGCTGCTGAACTTGACCCGAGTGGTAGATGTACATATAGTGTACATGTTGATTCAACGACTTTGGAGAGGCATGATGGCGGCAGCAATCGAAAGGATCGTGGTTCAGGCCACGGCAAAGGAAAAGAAGGCGATCGCTGCCAAAGCGAAGAGGCTCGGCTTGCCAATCTCTGAACTGATGCGCCGCGGTGCGGAGGCCTACCAATCGGCGGATGCCGATGAGGAGCTGGGGGCATTGGCTGATGCGGCAAGGGCTGCGGCTGAACGAGCCGGCGCGTCGATCGACAGCGCGTTGGAGTTTATCGAAGCCAGCAACCGGCGCATTGCGGCGTTGGAGGCCGAGGCCAGACGCGGTGCCCGGAAGGCGGGCTGATGGGCGTTACAGACCGCGTGTGGGGCGCCCTGACCGCGATGATCAAGCTCGAGGATAAGGTAACCCGCCAAGCCGAGGTGCTGAAGTCTCAGCAACTGAAAATCGAAGACTTGACGGCTCGTGTCATACGAATGGAGGCGCAGCTAGAAATGCTGACCGGCGCCGCCATGGTCAAGAAGCTCAAGGGTGATTGAACGCACGCGAGCGGCGGAGTTGTGGTCCTCCTCCTCTTGAGAGGAGGGGAGCTCTTCCCTCCCTCGAAGAGGAGGGGTGTCCCCGCAGGGGACGGGGGGGTTCGAGCTGACGCTTCCTTTCGAACCGTGGCGTGGTTTGGCAATCCTCGATAGTCCGTCGCGGTATCGTCCTACTCCGACCGCAGTGCCTCCACCGGGTCGAGTTGGGCGGACTCGCCGAGGAAGAGCAGCATGACGCGGTTCCGGGTCCCGCCCGCTGCAACGAGGGTGGGCTTTTCGGGAAATGTTCCTGATCTATCCCCCGGGCGGAACCAACTCAGCCGGTGATTTTCTAAACAAGTCCCAACGAACTTTGTTGATTTTTCACGAACCAGCGATGAGGGCGAGATACATGGAACTCAGAATTCCGGCTATTCGACACCTGGGGCGCGCGCTGCCCCTGCTTGGCTTGGCTTGTCTGGCGGCGGTCTCGATCAGCGCCGCGCGTGCCACGGGGATGGCGTATGTGAGCAATCAGGACGGCGGCGTGACCGTGATCGACCTGAACACCTTGGCTGCGGTGGGCGAAATAGATGTCGGCGCCGGCGGCCCCCGGGGGCTCGGCGTTACCGCCGACGGCAAGCTGCTGGTGACGGCCAACCGCGACGGCGGCAATGTGGCGCTGATCGACCGGGCAAGCGGCAAGGTGCTGAAGCACGTCCCGATCGGCAAGAATCCGGAGTTTGTGCGGATTCGCGGCGACCACGCGTTCGTGTCCTTCGAGCCGGCAGCCGTTGGCGGACCGCCGCCGAAGCCGGGTTCTGAGGAGGAAAAGGCGATGGAGAAGGCCCGCGCCAAGGCGCAGGAGGAGCCGGCCCAGATCGCGGTGGTCGATCTGAAGCAGGGCAAGGTGATCCGCAACATCACCGGCGGGCTGGAAACCGAGGGCATCGAGTTTTCCGCCGACGGAACCAAGATCCTCGTCACCAACGAAGAAGACGAAACCATCACCGTGCACGAGATCGAGACGGGCAAGCTGGTGAAGACGATCAGCACCGAGCAGTACGGCAAGCGCCCGCGCGGGATCAAGCGGGCTCCGGACGGCAAGTCCTACGTCGCCAGCCTGGAGTTCGGCAACAGGCTGGTGGTGCTCGACGGCGAGTTCAACGTGGTGAAGGACGTGCCCACCGGGGCGGTGCCCTACGGGGTGGCATTCGACCGCAAGGGCGAGCGCCTGTTCGTGGCACTGGCCAAGGACCGGGCGCTTCAGGTGTTCGATCCCAAGACCTACCAACCCATCAAGAAGGTGCCCACCGGCGAGCGTTGCTGGCACTTCACCTTCACGCCGGATGACAAGCAGATTCTGGTGGCGTGCGGGCGCTCCCACGAAGTGGTGGTGATCGACGCCAAGACGCTGGAGCCCGTCAAGCGCATCGGGGGCAAGAAGCTGCCCTGGGGGATCGTGACCTACCCGAAGTCGGTCGGCAGCCTCGACACGCCCTGACCGGGGCCGCGTCGCCCCGGCCGTGTGATGGCTCCCCATCGCCGTGGGTCGCCGGCGGTTTCCTTTTCCCTTTCCCCCCGCCCCGCCCGGAGCGGACAGAAACCCGGTCAGGCCGGGCCCAAGATCCGCGTCTGGCCGTGACGCAGGGTGAAGAATTCATCCTCCGCAACCCCGTGCGCCCGCCGCGCCTCGGCGAGGTCGAACAGGGGCTGGTCCAGGGACCCGGCGGTGAGCCCCTCGAAAGTTCCGAAGTGGATGCCCACGGAGCGGCGGGCGAGGATGTCGCGGTGCACGCGCACCGCCTCGTCGGGATTGACGTGCCGGCCGCGCATGAACCAGCGTGGCTCGTAGTGCCCCACGGCGATGGCCGCCAGGTCGAAGGGTCCGAGGCGCCGGCCGATCTCGGCGGCATCCGCGCTGTAGGCGATGTCGCCGGAGAAGAAGAAGCGGAAACCTTCGCACTCGACGCACCACCCGCCCCAGAGGTCCTGATTCTGGTCCCAGGGCGTGCGGGCGGACCAGTGATGGACCGGCGCCAAGGTGACCCGGATTCCGTCCGGCGCGGCGCTCTCCCACCAGTCAAGGGCCGTGAGCCGCCCGGGGCCGGCTCGGCGCACGTTCCGGGCAAACCAGCGCTCGATGCCGAGGGGTACCGCGTAGTGGGGCGCCCCCCCTTTCTGCCGGGCCAGCGCCCGCACGCTGCGCCGGTCCAGGTGGTCGTAGTGGTTGTGAGAGATCACCACCAGGTCGATGCGCGGCAGATCCCGGAGCGTGATACCGGGCGGCTGGTGCCGCCGGGGGCCGATGAAGGGGAGCGGGGAGGCGCGGGCCGAGAAGATCGGGTCTGTCAGGATGTTGCGCCCGCCCATCTGCACCAGCACCGTGGAATGGCCGATCCAGGTGACGCTCGGCAGCCCGCGGTTGCCATGCAGGAACGCGAGATCGGGCGGCACCGGGGAGAGGTCGGCGCGCAGGGGCGGCGATTCCTCCGCCCGCGGCGCGCCCGGGCTCAGGCACGCCGGCGCGTCCGGAACAGGAGCGGGATGCGGGTGATTGTTGCGAAATCCGGACCGGGTGTGGTGCGGCTTCGACGGATCGAAATAGGGATTCTCCGGCGGCGCCGGCAGGATGCCGCGGGCCCACCGCACCAGTGGCCAGAACCTCACCATCGCAAGCTCGCCTTCGGATCAGAAAATACCATCAATCGCGCCGCCGGCACGCCGGCCGCGCCGAAGCTCCGGGCCGACCGTGATCCTGGAGAGACAGCCGGATCGTCACTTGGTTGCAGCGGGCGCCGGGCACGCCCGGGAAGCCGTCCGGCATCCGGCCCTCGCGCCGCATCGCCGGCTGACCGGGGAGATGCTGCGCTACAAGTTCCCCCAGCTTCCGCCTGGAAGCGATCCTGACCGTCGGCTATCGGACCCCGTCCCCAAGGGGCAGCCGTTGTCCGAGGAGCGGTCGTTGCCGGCGGGGTGCGGTGCTATTCGGAGCGCAGTGCCTCCACCGGGTCGAGCTGGGCGGCGCGGCGGGCGGGCAGGACGCCGGCGGCCAGTCCTACGCCCACCGCCACCAGTTCGGCGAGCGCTGCGTAGGAGGGGTTGTGCACCGGCAGGGCGGGCAGCAGGAAATTGAGCCTGGCGCCTTTAACTCCATCCTGCATCCATGAATTAGCTTCTGTCTGGTTGAAATGCATTTGGTGCTGAGACAATTTTCCTTCCATTGCTCCTTGGTCGGTACCGGAACAAAGTCAAGCAGAAATGCTTTTTATGAATGCTTTAAAGGGCGCTTCCCAAATCTTTAGCCACCAGATCATAGAGATCTTTTGCCCCCGCGGCAGGATCGTCAAAGTTCAGCAAGAGCGTATAAACCTTGACCCTGTTGTTCCTCGCCACCTCCATCTGCGCCTTGACCTCGGAGCTTGGAACCAACGTCAGGTCAGATTGCACGGTAAGCCCGGTGAGTGCCGGAATATTGCTGCTGGTCTGGTCGAGCGTGTCAGCGATATCCCTGAGCGCGGCGTTCACCGTCCCTTGAGCAAAATCGATCATCGTGCCGCTGAGAGTCAGGCCGGCGTCATGTTCGGGGAGATGCGCCAGCCAAGCTGGGACGTTCGCATTGATCGACTGCAATTTGGCCACTGTCTGATCGCTGAGGACGGGCACTCTGGCTACGGTCACCCCGTAGCGCTTCACGGTATGAAGTCGGTTCTTGAGCGCCCAGTTCAGCAGGGCCACAACATCCGTCGCCAGGGTTCGGGTACTGCTGTTGGCAAAGGTTCGGGCAAACCCCTGGAGAGCGCGAATATAGGGTGCGACCTCCCTGCTCGCTTCGGCCCTGACCTTGATGGTTTTCCGGAACGGCCAGCGTCCGTAGGTTTTCTTCGCCGGCAGATTACCGACGGCGCTATTGATCGCATTGACCGCGGCATTGCAGATCGCGATGAGCAGAAGTCTGATCCCTGCGACGCTGACCGCGTAACCCTTTAAAGCGTCAAGCTGCTGCATTGTCAGCTGCCGGGCATTGTCGAGCTGCGACTTGGCCTGCCGGGCCGCTGCGTCGATTTCAGCACGCAAGGCCCCGCTCAGCTCCTCCGGGATGGCCAGCGCGAGGGTCCCAACCAAGGGTTGACCAGGGGCTGCCGGCAGGAAGGCGGTAAATTTTTCAAGCTGAATGCCGTGCAATACCGCGCTGTCGAGCTGGGTCAGCGTAAGGCTCAACCCCTCGCTGGTGAAGTCGGCCGACCCGGCCGCGCTCAGCGGCGCATTCCCTCCGTAGTCCCAGCGGATCTTCCCACCGATCCTCATGGCCTCTTTGCTCACCGCCCAAGAGCCGGAGAAGTCACATTCGGGGGTCAGAGCCAGGGTCACCTCGGTGATCAAACTGGCCGGGCTGATGTCGGTGACCAGCCCGAGGTTGGTCAAGCGCTCGTCATTCCACCAGATACCGGTGTCCCCCTCGACCCGCAGCCGGTTCGGTTCGACCAGCAAACTTCCCTGAATCGCCACGCGGAACGCTTCGCCGATGCTCCCGGCCAGCCGCACTCCGGTGCCAAACCCCTTCGACCCGATGGCCGCCAGCCCAAAGGATGCCTGCAGCGCGGCGACCCCGGAAACAGCGAACTCCGCCAGCAAAAGAATGATCAAACCGTCGGCAGCGGTTGGCTGCTCATTCCGTTTGGGGAGCAATGTCATCAGCTGCTGTTCCGGACCGGCCCCCCATGCCTGCAGCCGCTCACCGAAAGCCTGCCCCGCCTCGGTCCGCGCCTGGCCGCCAAGGATCGCGGTCTGGAATTCGTGAGGCGTCGTCACGGCGGCACCCGCGCTGGCACTAAACGGCCCCAGGTCGACAGCGACCGAACCGATTCGCGCCTCCACCGGAAGCGCCTGCAGAAAATCCCTGGGGCGACCGGTTTTCAAGCCGTTGAGCAGGCTGGCAAGGGAGCTCCAGACGCTCCACTCCGGAAGGGGCTGATCGGAGCCGATCATCTTCCCGCCCAGATAGGGGGGCAGCCGCAGGTAATTGGGACCGATGGTAAAGGGCAGCCTGAAGCCTTCAGGGGGCGCATCGGGCGACAGGCGGACGTCTTTCTCGCAGAAAAAGTCCTTCAGCTGGGAAAACAGGTCGAGGGCGCCAAACAGGCCAACCTCCGGCAGCGGAAAGTGCCAATGGGACTCGAACTGCAGCATTTCCCAGCCGTAATAGGAAACCCCGATCTCCCGATAGAAAAGCGGCACCGGCACCGGGGTTGCGGCCGGAATGACGGCGAGCAGACGATCGATGTTGTAAGAGCGCAGAAACCGCCTGCTGCTGGTTTTGCCGTCGGCCAGATGCCCGGTGGTCAGGCACAAGGCCATGGAGATCAAGTCGAAGCGATCGAATTTCCCTTCCAGCTCAAGCAGGAACAACGATCCCCCCAGAATCTCTCCGAAAGAGAGCGAAACCAGCTCAACCCCGAGCAGTTCGGGGATGCCGGTGGCCGGATCGACAAAGGGGAGCAGCAGCTTGAGCGGAACCGGCGCGCCATCTTCACTGGCGCGGGTTGACAGGTCGAGCTTGAGCCCGCCGCCGGCGCGAACTTCGAGGGCAAAGGCCAGGTCGGGCGGCATCTGAAAATTGAGGTATTCATTGAAGCGCCCCGGGGTCTGTTCGAGCAGCTGCTCGGCGCTCTCTTCAAGGGTTTTCAGCGCCTCGATCAGCTCCTGGGGAAGGCTGAGCTCGGTCTGCTTGGCCAACCGGTCCAGCCAGGGACCGAAGACGAGACGATTGTTTTCATCCAGCAGCCGGATGTCATCCAGCGGAACCCCTGCCGGTAAAACTCCTGCCAGCGGGCCGAGACCAGCCTGGGACAAGGCCTCCTTGAGCGGGAAGAGCGGTAGTTTCAGGGGTTTTTCGATATGCCATTCGCCGGCCGCCACCCAGCCGGAGCCGTCAAATCGGAATTCCGGCATCCGCGTGCGCAGCTTGCCGAACTGTCCATCTGCACCGAGGGAAAGGTCATAAAAACCTTGCGCGTCCGGCTGCATGGCATTCAAAGGCGAGCCCTCGAGCAGCGCGCTGATCCCCTTCTCCGAGAGATCCAGCTGGATTCCGGTCGCACTGCTGGACGGGTCGGTCACCCCGCTGGTGAAGGTTCTAAAAATTCGGGTGCGGGGTTGCCCATCTGCGCCGACCCCGAACAGGCGGTTGATCTCATCCGATACCGCAACCTGAAGGGTGGTTTGCAGGGCGATCTTTGCCGCGCTGGTCGACTGCTGGCCGAAACGGATCGTCCACTGCCGGGCATCCAGCCAGAGGATCCCGAGCGCGAGCTCTGCCCCACCAATCCGGATGGAGGGCAGCGGCAGGCGCGGACACTCCCCCTCCCAGAGGCGATCGATGGAAAACGCCACTTCGCCGCCGCCGGCATTGAAGGACCAGACCCGCGGTTCTTGCGGCACCAGGGCCAGTTCGGTTCCCGGAATCGGAGCGGTGAGAAATGCCGGCAGGCCACTGAAGCGGGTCGTGGCATCGGCCTGCACCCGCCAACCGTCCCGGCTGTGCGCGATGGCCAGCTCGCTAAAGCTGAATTCGACCGCCGGGTTTTGGCTGCCAACCCCGGTCGGAATGTCGATCCGCAGCTGATTGTTCCCGGACTGGTCGGCGCTGAAGGTAAAACCGACCCCTTGCCGGTCGGCCTTGAGCTGGACCGACCCGGAGAACTCGGCGGCAACGCCCTCTGTCAACTGCAGGCGGAGCGTCCCGACTCCGGAAACCTGACAGGTCGCTGCTGTTTCCGCTTCGCCCGCGGTGGCGGTTTTCCCGAGGGAGAGATGTGCGTTCTTGATCTGAAGCTGGCCGAATCCCAGCGGGATGCTCCAGGCGCCGATTGCTGTTGCCTGCAAAGAAAACTCGCCGGTCTGCGCTGCGACCTCAAACGCCAGGTCGGAAAAACGGCAGTCCGGAATTTCGTCCGGGAGCACGGCCTCTGCCGGCAGCAACTGCTTAACAGCCCCATGCAGGCCGAAGCTCTCCCCCGGGAGCAGACCACCACGAAATACCCATGGTTCATCCGCCGAGAATTTGCCGGCGGCCAATTGCAGGTCGATGTCGCCAAGGGCCAAAATTCCGGAGATGCTGCCGAATGCATTGCGCCGCGCTGCGTCGGTCAACTGGGCTACCCCCACCTCCAGGGCCGGCTTGCGCAAGAGCAGCTGGCCGGGGATCAGACTCCAGCCCGCAGCCCCTTCGGCCGGTTGCAGGCGGGCCGAGAGCAGCTCCACGCTTCCGCTCCCGGGCCTGAAGACCAGCTGCAGGTCGCGCAGCTCAAAGGCGCCGACCTGCTCCAGCGCCTCCGGCACCCAGGCGAGGAGCTCATCCCCCAGCAAGGCCGCCAGGTCGCTGAGCCGCGGCAGCTTCACCGCCAAGCTCGAAGTCAGCGTCCAGTCCTCGGAGACGCTCGGCAGCTGCAACCGAATCGGAATTTCGGTCTCCTTCAGCTGCAGCGTGCCGTCAATGTAAACCCGGAGCAGCCGGTCATCGAGAAAGGTGGCGCCGGAAAGGTGCAGGTCCTTGACGGCAAATCCGCTGACGCCGGGCAAGGCCAACCGCACCGCCTCTGGGAATTTCGCCGTTAAGGTAAATAAGATGCGCTCGTCACGCAGGGCAAAATCGACCTGGGTGGGAATTGCCGCCAAGCCGTAAAGATTGGCGCTGCCGTTCGCCGCGAGCTGCTCTCCGCCCTTTAGGGTCGTATTGCTCAGCTGTAGACCGGGTAAATCAAACAGATAAGCGAACACCGGCTGCAACGCCTCAAGGCCGGGCAGCTCGGTGCTCAGGGTCAACTCACCCCCGCTGAGCTGTTGCTGGAGGATTGCCTCGATCTTGGCGAGTTGTTCCGCTGCTGTCTGTTGGTTTTCGGTAGCCATTGTCATCTCCGCCGTTCTGCGCCAACACGGCGGCCCCTCCTGCAGTTGAACTAGCCTGAGCCAGTCCCAGACGAAAGCATCGCCGACAGGGCCCCTGCCGGAGAAGGAGCCGTAGCGTCCGCCTGCCCGATCAGGCTGCTCATCGCGACCGCATACGGCAGCTTGGCCTCGATCATCGGCAGGTAGGTATTCAGAAGGGATGCTACCGGCTGTTCACCCATGCGTTTCAGCAACAGCGGCGCAGGGCAGAAGCTGCGTAAAAACAGGATCAGCAGGCACGCGAGGGCTTTCTTGATATCTGGGCCGAAAAACAGTTCATCAACGGCCAGCCGTGGCTGCATGGTTGTTTCCGTGCCGTTGAATCGATAATGTTTCAGGGTGCTGCGTGCCCGCTGAACCTTGTCTGAAAGTTGCTGTTGGGCAAATTCGGTGGAAAGCCGGCCGATGGTGGAACTGGTCGGTACCGCGATCGCCTCGGCGTTGTAGAATTCCATCCAGTCGCCCAGCGCGATCCAGCCTCTTTCATAGAGGGGCGCTGGATCAAAGAACTTGATCTCGCCGTACTTTTTCGCCAGGGTTGTCGAACTCAGGTGGGATCGGTCGCCGAAGAAGAAAAAGACAAAGTCGTGGTTGCCCCAGGTTTCGCGATCGGCGCGCTGCGTGCTGCTGGTTTTGACTATCCCTTTTTTCTCCAGGCCGAAATCGGAAAGCATCCAACCATACTTTTCGATCGCTTCCCAGTTTCGCGAACCCCGCGCCAGAACCAGATCCGCCGTTTCGAAATATCTTCTGATCTGCGCCTCGAAGGCGGCTAACTTGGTGCAGGAGGATTGGCTGATCTCCTCCTCGAGGCGCTGCAGATTACGTTGCGAGGTTTGCCGGTAGTCAACGCCGAGGGTCGCGTTGAGGAGCTTGTAGGCCTCTTTCCACTCTGCTTTCCAATTCTTTTCCCATTCTGGTGTGTCCATGGTCGCCTCGTGTCGATGGCAATCTGACCGATCGCCAGCCTCACAGTAGCAACAATCTGCTGACTTCAGCTTGTCGCTGAGTGGGAGCGAAAAAATTAGCGCCAAATGTCGAATCAGGTCGTAAACTCACTGATTCAGCGGGAGCAGTTAAGCCGTGGCGCCTTGACCGTCTTCAGGCTGAGTTAACCATCTGGCCTGCTGCCCGAAGATTTCGTGCTTCTGTCTCTGCGGGTGAGCGGACCCTGTTGCAGCAGCGTCATGCCAAGGACCAAAACCAACACGGCTTGAGCGGAATACAACAGCATCGTCAGCACGCTGTATAGCCCTGATTGCGTCAGGGCGAACCCCTCCTGCCAGCGAAACTGGATTGCCACCTGGACCAACAGGTTGATGAGCACCAGCAGACCGACCAGCAGCGGGATCGCCCACACCCAGGTCCGCCCGAAATAGCGCGCCAGCAAAGCCCAGCCGATGGTGAGAATCAGGCCCGGGAGCGCGCTGAACAGCAGCAGCGGCCAGGCCAGACCGGGTGACTGCCCGGCACTGGATGAAAAACTGTAGGCGACGAAGGCGCTGTACATTGCCACAGCGACGGCGAGCGCCACCCGCGCCCAAAGACCGCTGCGACCGACAAGCTGGTATCGATTCAGTTTCTGGCCGGGCCTGACCTGATCAATCACCGCCTGCAACTGCGCGCGCATCGCTTTGGTGATCCGGCCGTGTTCAGAGAGGGCCCATCTGCTGTGCGGCGCATCCGGGGCCATTACCGCACGCCCATCCGCGTCGAAGCCGATCAGGTAGATTGCCTCGCGATAGGGCGGCATGGTCAGGTCGAAGTGTTTTTCGAGCAACGACACGAACCGTTCGTAAATGGGCTGCTCAATTTTCGCGCGACCCTTGCGGGTGAAGGCACTGGCCGGTCGCGGTGGCAAATAGAGCAGTAACGATTCGGGTCCGATGCGCTGCTGCACCTCAGCGATCTCCCACTCGATTCCGGGCGTGTCACCGATCGCCAGGACCACCATGCCCGCCTGATCCAGCAACTCCTGAACTCGTGCTTGCCAGTCATCCGCGCCGACAAAATCACGATAGGCGCCGTGCCGATGAAGGCCGCAACGCGCCGCCCAATTCGGCTCCGCGATCGTCACCAGCGGTCCGATCGCGTTGAGCGGCAACAGGAAGTCATCGGCCTTGGCGGTGATGGTGGTGGTCCCTCCCTCGCCGGCGGGGATGATGTCGTAGACGAGCGGCTTGTCCTCGCCAAACGAGCGCAGAAAAAGCACGGGTGGGCGCGGGTCGCGCTCCAGCACCTCGCGCGCGCTGGGGACCAGAAAAGACTCGGTGACCACGAGCAGCGTAATTGCAGAAAAAAGCAGCGTCAGCACGACGCCCGATCCAACGAAAAATTCAATGGCCGAAAAACCGCTCCGGTTTAACAGGGCGAAACCTGCGAACACCGTTGCACAGGCGAGCAGACAGCCGCCGCCGTAGGAGAGGTAGCCGAACAGCCGCCGCCATCCCTGCTGCATTCCGGCATTGTGATTCCGCTTGTTTGCCCTGTTCACTGTTCTTGCCCCTTGTTGCTGATGTGGGGTGATCGTTGCCCGGTCGGGGACCAGAACGCTGAGGCATAAATGGATAGGAGATTGAACCGTATCACGCGTCCGGGGACGGCTCAAGCCGAAGTTTCGGATTGGCCTGCGCGGGCTGCGCGAGCGCAGCGCGAACGGCCGGATTGGCCCGAGCTGGCGTCCTGACCGTGATCGCCGTCACCCGGAAGCTTTTCGCGACTGTCCGCTCCACCTCCCGAAGCGCACGCTCACCAGTCGGGAGCACGACCGTCGCTTTTGAGTCGGGTCCGGCTATAGCGTGAGGTGCTGAGCGGTCGTTTGGGATGACTTCCTGGGCTACGCCGGTAACCAATTCATTGCGGACTTAGGTAGCTCGGATTGCCGCCGTCGGCTCAGGTTGACGGCCGGCCATTGGCGGAGCAGCGCATTGCTACTCCGACCTCAGCGCCTCCACCGGGTCGAGCCGGGCGGCGCGGCGGGCGGGCAGGACGCCGGCGGCCAGGCCGACGCCCACCGCCACCAGCTCGGCGAGCACCGCGTAGGTCCAGGGGGTGTGCACCGGCAGGGCGGGCAGGGCGATGGCGAGCGCGAGCGCGATGAGCCATCCGAGGGCGAGTCCCGCCACGCCGCCGACCGCGGCGAGCAGGGCGGCCTCGCCGAGGAAGAGCAGCATGATGCGGTTCCGGGTCCCGCCCAGCGCGCGCAGCAGGCCGATCTCCGAGGTGCGCTCGGCCACCGCGATGGTGAGGATGGTGAGGATGCCGACGCCGCC
>DKBC01000308.1 GCA_002451065.1 Betaproteobacteria bacterium UBA6910 | reverse complement strand
GGCTCCGGCGCAGGCAGAAACGCGCCGCGACGAGCGACCGGCGCAGGAACCCCGCGCCGCGCCGTCCGCCGGGACCCCGCCGGCGCCGCGGACGGATGAGCGTTCGAGAGACATGCGTCGTGAAGGGCGGGCGGGACAGGAATCCCGCGCTGCTTCGTCGGTCGCGGCGCCGCCGAGGCCACCGTCGGATGATCGGCAGGGGGATTTGCGCCCGGAAGGGCGGCGTGCGCAGCAGCCTCGCGCCGCCGCGCCGCCCGCGGCGGCACCAGAGGCGACGGAGCGCCAAAGGGACCTGCGTCGCGAAGGCCGGCCGCGGCAGGAATCCCGCGCTCTCCCCGGGAGGCCGGCCAACGAGGTGTACCCGGGAAGAACGCGCGGGCCGGCAAAGGCTCGGGAACGCGATCGACGGGAGGGCGACCGGCAATGACGCCATGCGATCGCAACGGCGCAATGCGTTTCCCTCGATGCTTGGTCGGAGCCGGGCCGTTTAGCGATAGGTGCGTCCGCCATGCTTGATCCACCCGCCCGGGTGACGGCCAGCGGGGTCGTGATGGGTCCAGTGTATGACGCCGCCCTGGGGATTCCACTCGTATTCGCCGCTGAACAGGACCGTGTCGCCCTCCCGAAGGGAATCAACGCGCGGCGCCAGATCAATATTGTGGGCGATCAGCAATGTCTGTCCGGATTGGAGCCTGAGAACAAATCTTTGATGCCGGCTCCCGTCCCGGTCATCTGGCAGCAATTTGGCGACGGTGCCCCGGCCTTCGACCTGGACGTTGCTCCGTCGGTTTTCGAACGCACGCGCCAGTATCGAGTCGCTGTCGCCGCTCGACCGGGTGGCTGGCGCGATCTCGGCGCCCGGACCGGAAACGCGGTATTGCACCAGGCCGAAATAGCCGGCGATGACGATGGCGACGAGCAGCCACAGCCTCTTCATGCAATGTTCTCCCAAAAGAGCCTTGATCGCGATGCGGATAGGGGCGGGCGCAACGCGTCTGGTCCGTTCCGCGCGAGATTCTCGCCGCAAGAATCGCTGCGGGGCGGGAAACCTGCTCCGTGACTTTCATGGCGCGGGCCCCGCTTCCCAGGCGACTGCGAACCCCGGTCAAGGCGATGCGCAAGGGGACATATTAATCGGATCGGGCGAGGAAACGGTGCACCAGGGCGCGTTCTGCATCCCGAGGTTGCCAGTGAGGGGGTCCCCCTGGGCGGGCCGCCTCGCGGTCGCTCTCGCCTCGTTGCTCCTGCTGGGCATTCTCCGGCCGGCAGAAGCGGCCTGGGTGCCCACGGACCGCTGGGAGCCGGAGGTCCAGACCTGGGAGGAGGAAGACCTGCGCAATCCCCCGAAGCCAGGCGCGGTGCTGTTCGTCGGCAGTTCCTCCATCCGGCTGTGGAAGACCCTGGCCGACGATTTCCCGGGATTGGACGTGATCAACCGCGGCTTCGGCGGCTCGGAGATCGCCGACGCCACGGAACTGGCCCACCGCATCATCGTGCCCTACCGGCCGCGCATGATCGTCCTTTACGCCGGCGACAACGACCTGGCGAATCGCCGCTCGCCGCGGCAGGTGCGCGACGATTTCGCGGCCTTCGTGGCGCGGGTGCGGAAGGACCTGCCGGAGGTACGGATCGCCTTCGTCGCCATCAAGCCCAGCCCGGCGCGGGGGCACCTGCTGGAGAAGATGCGGGAAGCCAATAACCTGGTCCGGGACTTCGCCGCAGCGCAGGAGGGCATCGTGTTCATCGACGTGTTCACACCCATGATGACCGGGGACGGCCAGGTGCGCGGCGAACTCTTCGTCGAGGACCGCCTGCACCTCAACCAGGCCGGCTACGAACTCTGGCGATCGGTAATTGCGCCGCACCTGCGCTGAACTTGCCGGCGCCGGTCCGGCGCACTACCGCACCATGTGGGAGCCGCCGGTAACCGCCAGGTAGACCTCTCTCAAAAACAGGCTCAGGCACGCCACCAGGGCGAGCATGGAAAGAATAAAAAGGCCCGCGACACTCCGGGCCAGGTCCACCGAAACGAGGGCTCCGATGAAGGCGCCCGCCACCACCAGGCAGATCAGCAGGGCGCCCAGGACCGCGAACAGGATCGCCAGATAGATCAGGCGGGCACGGCGGGCCAGGACCCCGAGCTCGGCGCGCGCCCCTTGGGCCTGGTCTGTGGCGAGGCTGCATGCGCGATCCTGCATGACCCTCCGGCGATCGACGATGCGGCCGAGCCGGTTGTTGAGGGCCGTGATCAGGGTTGCGATGGCGGTAAGCAGAAACACCGGCGCCACTGCGAGCTGGATCACACGCGCGATATCGGTGAGATGTGAGTCCATGGCGCCGTCGAGTCGAGTATCCCGGGGGAAGCATAACCCACAACGACGCCGGGCGGGGTCCGGGGCCCGCCACTGCGGGATGCATGGTCTAGCCCGCTTTCCGAGGCGGGTCGCGGTACTATGTATCGACGAACCAGGAGGACGCCATGGGACACCCGCGCGACATCGACCCCGAGGAAACCCGGGAATGGCTCGACGCCCTGCAGTCGCTGATCGAGAACGAAGGCGAGGAGCGGGCCGAGTACCTGCTGCAGCAGCTGTTCGATACCGCACGGCGCTCGTGCCGCAAACTGCGCTTCAACGCCTGCACCGCGTACGTGAATACGATACCCCTGGAAGAGCAGCCACCCTATCCCGGGGACCTTGGGCTCGAGGAGCGCATCACCGCGCTGGTGCGGTGGAACGCGCTGGCGATGGTGGTGCGCGCCAACCGCGCGCACCCGGAGCTGGGAGGGCACATATCCAGCTACGCCTCCGCCGCGGACCTGTTCGAGGTGGGCTTCAACCATTTCTTCCGCGCCGGGACCGCCGACGAAGGCAAGGGGTTCCCTGCGGGGGGAGATCTCGTCTACTTCCAGCCCCACTCGGCGCCGGGCATTTATGCCCGCGCTTTTCTCGAGGGGCGCCTGACCGAGGCGCACCTCGACAGGTACCGGCGCGAGACCGCGGGCGGCGGCCTGTCCTCGTACTGCCACCCGTGGCTGATGCCGGAGTTCTGGCAGTTCCCCACCGGCTCCATGGGCCTCGGAGCCATCAATGCCATCTACCAGGCGCAGTTCCTGAAATACCTGGAGAACCGCGGGCTGCTCGAGACCCGGGGGCGCCGGGTTTGGGCCTTCGTCGGCGACGGCGAAATGGACGAGCCCGAGTCCCTGGCTGGACTGTCCATGGCGGCGCGGGAGGAACTGGACAACCTGATCTTCGTCGTCAACNNACGGTCCGGTGCGCGGCAACGGCAGCATTATCCAGGAGCTGGAAGGCCTGTTCACCGGCGCCGGCTGGAACGTGATCAAGGTGCTGTGGGGCTCCAACTGGGATTCCCTTTTTGCCCGCGACCGGGACGGCATCCTGCTCCAGCGCCTGCACGAGACCGTGGATGGCGAGCTGCAGAAATACGCCGCCACCGACGGCCGCTTCAACCGCGAGCACTTCTTCAACAAGTATCCGGAGCTGCAGCAGCTGGCGGCCGACCTCTCCGACAGCGACATCGACCGGCTCCGGCGCGGCGGCCATGATCCGCTGAAGATCCATGCCGCTTACCACGCCGCGGTTCATCATCGCGGCCAGCCGACGGTGATCCTGGCCCAGACCAAGAAGGGCTA
>DKBC01000125.1 GCA_002451065.1 Betaproteobacteria bacterium UBA6910 | reverse complement strand
GATGCGCGGCACCTTTGCCAACGTGCGTATCAAGAACCTGATGATTCCCTTGCGGCCGGACGGCAGCCGGGTGGAGGGGGGAGAGACCCTGCACCAGCCCTCGGGCGAGCAGATGTCCATCTATGATGCTGCCATGCGCTACATCCGGGATGGCGTTCCCACCGTCGTTTTCGGCGGCGAGGAATATGGGACCGGATCTTCCCGGGACTGGGCCGCCAAGGGAACCCAGCTCCTGGGGGTCCGGGCCGTGGTCGCCCGCAGCTTCGAGCGCATTCACCGCTCCAATCTCGTGGGCATGGGCGTGGTGCCGCTTCAGTTCAAGGGAGCCGACTCGGCGCAGTCTCTCGGAATCCGGGGTGACGAGGAATTCGACCTCGTGGGGCTGGAGGGCGATATCAGGCCCCAGCAGGATGTCACCCTGGTGATCAGGCGCAAGGACGGCGGGCGCCAGGAGGTCCCTCTGCTATTGCGCATCGATACTCCCATCGAAGTGGACTATTTCCGCCACGGAGGAATTCTCCCCTATGTACTGCGGGAACTGGTCGCCGCCTGACGGGACGAGCGCTGCTGCCCGGGAAGACCGGCCCGGTGCCGGATTGCCTTTGTTAGTCCTTTGAGTGGGCGGCAAGCTTGTGGCCGCACTGCTTGCAGTAAACCGCGTCGGCGTCGAGCCCTTCGGTGAGGCAGTTCTGGCAGGTCCTGGTGGTGGCGGGGCGACGCATGGCGCGAGTGGTGAGCTCGGCGGTTACGATTCCCGTCGGCACCGCGAGAATTCCATAGCCAAGGATCATCACCATGGACGCGATAACCTGGCCCAGGGGCGTCCTGGGAAAGATGTCACCATAGCCCACGGTGGTTAGGGTGACGATGGCCCAATAAATTGAGGTCGGAATGCTGGTATAGCCATTGGCCGGCCCTTCCACCAGGTACATGAGTGTCGCCAGGATCACCACGACGATCAACACGGTGCTCAGGAAAACCGCGATCTTGCGCCGGCTCGCCAGCAACGCCTGGACGATGATGTTGGCCTCGCTGAGGTAGGGTGAAAGCTTGAGAACCCGGAATATACGCAGGAGGCGCAGGGCCCTGATGTCCACCAGGTAATGGGTTCCGGCCAGGAACAGGCTAAGGTAGGTGGGCAGGATAGCGAGCAGGTCAATGACGCCGAAGAAACTGGTTGCATAGCGGACCGGTTTCTTCACCACCATCAGCCGAGTCAGGTACTCGGCGGTGAAAAGCAGGGTGAAGAACCACTCGAGGATCCTCAGGAGCAGCCCATGCCGGGCGCGGATGGCTTCCACACTGTCGACCATGACCACCAGCACGCTCGCCAAGATCGCGATGATCAACAGGACATCGAACAGCTTTCCGGCCCTGGTGTCGGCCTCGAAGATAATTACGTACAGGCGCCGGCGCCAGCCCGCCTCCGGCCTCCCCAGTTCCCGCTCGGGCATGTTGTCTCTCCCCCTTCCGGTCTACGCCCACATCCCGCGGCGCAATGGTAACGCGTCCCGGACCCTCGGCCCAGGCGTTGGCCTACCCCCGGGGATCACGGCTGGTAAAATTGTCGTTTCTGGCCTATGACGACTGGGGCAAGACACATGAAGCGCACCCGCTTTCCGGGCAGACCCAAATTGACGCGGGACGCGGAGCGGTTGGGCCGCCTGGCCGTGAGCCTGAGCGAAGCCGGAAGCCGGCTCGAGGACAGATTCTGGGAGTCCCGCATCGCGGAGCTGGTGGTGCGGCTCCTCGAGGCGGGGGACGAGGCCGCCCTGGAAAGCACTCTGGACAGGCTCTGGGGATCCAGTCCGCGGGGCTATGACCGGCTCATCGACATCGTGGAAGCCCACACGGAAAGCGGAACCCTCGAGCACAGGGGTGTGGACTACGACGTACTGATGATCGCCGCGCCGGTCCTCACCTGGTCAAGGTTTGCGATTCCCGCCGCGCACATTCCGGCGGGGGACATGAAGAGCCTGCGCGCTCATCTCCAGGGCCACGTGCTGGCCCGCACCGCCCGCCTCAGCTTGGCGGATTTCCTGTTCAGCCCGGACCAACTCCCGCGCGGCTATGGGAACACGCTGCGCTTCGCCCGCCGGCTGTGGGCGGGCGCGGTCGAGGGCCGCGATGTGACTATGGGCAGCCAAGAACTGCCGGACACCCAGCGGTTCTTGGCCGACACCCGTTACCTGCTCGGGGGAGTCGCCGTCCCCCGGGGAGGGGCGATCTTCCGCTGGCAGGAAGACGATGGAAGCCGGGCGCAGGCCCTGGGCCAATGGCAGACTCAGGCCGGCCCGAGCCTTCAAACCGCCCTGCGGGGCTGCGCGTTCGAGCTGGTGGGACCGGATGCGTATTATTCGGCGTGGCGCCAGGCCGATCGCCTTTCCCGGCCCTACTCTCTGCGCTCCGCCGCAGACTACGTGCGCTCGACCCTCGAAGTGCCCCCGGCGGGCCTGAGAGCGGTTGTCGCCCCGTTCCACGACCAGCAGCTCGAGGAGTACCGCATTGCTTTCACCTTAAAGGAAAAAGGCGAAGTCACCTACGGGGTCGTGTGGCCCCTGCTGGGCGCCGAGGACGAGGACTCGGACGCCCTCAAGAGCATCGAATCCATTCTGCGCGAATGCGGCATCGCGGACATTCTGGAGCTGGAGCACCCCTTCCCCCTGGAATACTGCGACGACTGCGGCGCTCCGCTGTTTCCGAGCCCGGACGGCGAAGCGGTCCACGCCGAAATGCCCGAGAGCTCGGCCTCGGTCCCCACCCATCTGCACTGATGTGATCGCCTGCCGCTCGCGCGGCTCGATCAATGATGGCCGCCCCGGCCCCACGGGCGGCCTGTCAATCCCCGCGGCGCACTGAACCTTCGGCCGCAGCGAGTGCCTTACATGGACAATAAGGCGCCAAACGTAGGATAATCCGCCGCTTATGAAATTTTTTCTGGATGTTCTGCCGGTTCTCGTGTTCTTCGCGGCCTACAAGCTGTACGACATTTATGTCGCAACAGCGGTAGCCATCGCGGCCACCTTCGTGCAGATCGCCTGGGCATGGTTCAAGCACCGCAAGGTAGACACGATGCTCTGGGTGAGCCTCGCCGTGATCGTGGTGTTCGGTGGAGCAACCCTGGCCCTTCACGACGAGACTTTCATCAAGTGGAAGCCTACCGTGCTTTACTGGCTGTTCGCCGTGGTGCTGATCGTCGCCCAGGCCGGCTTCGGCAAGAATCTGATCCATGCCATGATGTCCGGGCAGGTCACCCTGCCGCACCATATCTGGGTGCGTCTCAATCTGAGCTGGATCGGATTCCTCAGCCTCATGGGTCTGGCGAACCTTTACGTGGCGTTCAATTATTCCACCGAAACCTGGGTCAACTTCAAGCTGTTCGGGGGCATCGGGTTCATGCTGCTTTTCGTCCTGGCCCAGGGCCTGATGCTCTCCAGGTATGTCGAGGACGGGGAGCGCCCGGCCGAACCGGAACCCGCAGACAGGATCAAGCCCTGATGCTGTACGCCATCGTCGGTGAGGACGTGCCGGGCAGCCTCGACAAGCGCATCAGCGCACGGCCCGCGCACCTCGAGCGGCTGAAGACCCTGCAGGAGCAGGGCCGCCTCGTTCTGGCCGGACCCTTTCCCGCCATTGACAGCCCCGACCCGGGGCCTGCTGGCTTTTCCGGCAGCCTCATCGTGGCCGACTTTGAGTCGTTGGAAGCAGCCCAGGCCTGGGCCTCCGCGGACCCTTACGCGACCGAGGGCGTGTTTGTGCGGGTCACGGTCAGGCCGTTTCGCAAGGTCCTGCCCGCATGAGCACCGAAGGGCGCATGCGCGAGCTCCTGACGGTGCTCGCGCCCGAGAGCCTCGACATCGCCGACGACAGCGCGGCCCATGCCGGCCATCAGGGCGCCAGGAGCGGCGGCGGGCATTTCGTCATAACAATTGTTTCCCCGAGATTTCAGGGGCAGGACCGCGTGGCGCGGCACCGGCTCGTGTACGCCGCGCTGGGCAACCTGATGCGCAAGGAGATTCACGCCCTTTCCATCAGGGCGTTCACCCCTGACGAAATCTGATTTTCAATTCAACCCAACGAAAGGAATGAAATGCAGTTCAGCAAAAAGCTCTTTCTGACCGCCGCCTTTGCCGCCGGCGTGTTCGCGGCCGCCGCAGGCCAGGCCCAGGAATCGGCCAAGCCCGCCGCCGGGGGCAGCGAAGTTGCCGCGAAGGTAAACGGTGTCGTCATCTCGAAGGCCAAACTGGACTTCGCGGTTCAGCAGCGTGTTGCCGCCGGGCAGCAAAACTCTCCCGAGTTGCAGGCGGCGGTGCGCGACGATCTCGTCAATCGCGAATTGCTGGCCCAGGAAGCGAAGAAGAAGGGCCTCGACAAGAATCCGGAAACGGCCATGCAGGTTGAGCTTGCCCAGCAGTCCGTCCTGGTGGGGGCTTATATCCAAGACTACCTGAAGAACAATCCCGCGAGCGACGAGGACATGAAGAAGGAATATGACCGCATCAAGTCGGAAGCCGGGGACAGCGAGTACAAGGCGCGCCACATCCTGCTGGAGAGCGAGGATGAGGCGAAAAAGATGACCGCGGAGCTCAAGAAGGATCCCAAGAAGTTTGCCAAGCTCGCGGAGAAGTCCAAGGACACGGGCTCCGCCAAGCAGGGAGGGGAACTCGGCTGGAGTCCCGCCGGCCGTTACGTGCCGCCTTTCGCGGATGCGCTCAAGAAGCTCAAGAAGGGCCAGATGACCGACAAGCCGGTGCAGTCCCAGTTCGGCTGGCACATCATCATGCTGGAGGACATCCGCCCAATCCAGAACTTCCCGGCGTTTGACCAGGCAAAGCCGCAACTCCAGCAGCAGGCCCAGCAGCAGCAGATCACGAAGATGGTTTCCGAGCTCCGGGCCAAGGCCAAGATCGAATAAGCCGCCACGAAAAAATGAAAAAGGCGACCTCGGGTCGCCTTTTTTTTGGCCTGTTCGGCGCGACCGGGCTGGGTCAGCGCCCCGCGGCCGGCAGGGAGCGGATTGCGGCCGCGATGTCTGCGCTGAGCCGCCCCGCTGCGCGGCTGTGGGCCGCCGCCAGGCCCTCGAACCCCTCCCCCGCCGCCTCCACGGCGGTGGTGCGGCCCGTAACTCGACGGTCGGTTCCGGGTCCCCTGACCGCCCACATGGCGTCCAGGGTAGCCGACACCCCGCGCCGGGATTCAAAGCGCTGGACGTCGATCCACACCCGGTAATCGGGCCGCTCCATGCCGCCACTGGCCGGATAAGCCACGACCAGCTTCTGCCCCAATTCACGCGACAGATTGTCCGCCACCACACGGCCCAGATTGGCCTTGAGGGGTTCGGCCCAGCGCTGGAACTCTTGGACGTCCACCGTATTGTCGGTCGCGAAAAGAACCATCTGGGGGCGATCCACGATCTCCGGGACCGTGACCGGTTCCAGGGCCACGGTGTAGGCGATTCCGGCTTCGCCATGCTCCGGCGCGCTGGGGGACAGGCGGTAAAAGGCGGGCTGGGCCGAGGTGCCGCAAGCCGCTACCAGGACTGCGGCGCCCAAGGCTACGAAAAACGATAGCGGGCGGCTCATGGCGATGGTTCTCCCTTGCCTCGGATCAATGCCTCCGGATGCTGCTCGAGATAGTCGGTCAGCATCCGCAGCGACTGGGCCGCCTTCGACACCTCCTGTAGCGCCTGTCTCGCGTCCTGCTGCAGCGGCGAATCCGCGGCGACGGCGTGCTGCAGCTCCTCCAATGATTTCTTGAGGTCCACTATCGCCTGCTTGACTTCGGGGGTGACTTCCCGATCCAGCCGCTGGGCCACCTGATTGAAGCTCGCCAGGGTCTGGTCCAGGGACTTGAGGGCCCGCTGCAGGTCCTCGCCAATCTCGTCGAAGCGCACCTTGCCGAGACGCTTGGAGATTTCGGCGACGTTGGCCTCCAACTCGACCAGCGTGCTCGGCACGGTGGGAAACTCCGGAGGGTCCGATTTCCAGTTCACCTTCCTCTTCCGGTCATCCTTGAAGAAGTCGAGGGCCACGATTGACTGGCCGGTGAGCAGGTTACCGGTCCTCAACTGCGCCCGGAACCCGATATCCACCAGTTTATCGATATTCGCCTGCGCCTCGCGTGATCGCTCGCCCGATCGCTGAAATTCCTTGCGCCGCAACCGTTCAGGATAAATATCCATGAGAACGATCATGTCGATATTCCCCGTCTGCTCATCGAACTGTGCCAGGATATCCTTGACCTCGCCGATGATCAGCCCCCTGAAATCCACAGGCGCCCCAATCTGCAGTCCCCGAACCGACTGCGAAAAGCGCAGCGCAAACGAAACGACTTCCAGATCCTCGTACGCCAGGGCCTTTTCCCGATCCTTGAACAGCCGGAAATTGGTGTTCTCTTCCGATGGCTTTGCCATTTTGGCATCGCCCCGGGTCTGGAACGCGATGCCCCCGATCACGATGCTGGCCAGGGATTCCGTCTCTACTCGAACACCTTGGGCGTCAATCCGAAGATCGATCCCGCTGGCTTCCCAGAATCGAGTCTGGTGGTTGACGTACTGGTCGTAGGGCGCGTGCACGAATATCCGGATCGCGACGCCTGACCCATCCTTGTCCATCTCGTAAGCCACCACCTGGCCCACTTCCAACCGCCGGAAGTACACCGGACTGCCAATCCCAAACGAGCCGAGATCGACGCTCTTCAGCATGAAGTGACGGCCCGGCAGGTCGGCGGTGACCACCGGGGGGACTTCCAGGCCCTCGAAACTATTCTGCTCCTGGGTCGATTTTCCGGCGTCCATTCCAATGTAGGAACCGCTGAGCAGCGTGCCCAGACCTTCCACGGTGCCGCCGCGGATGATGGGACGAACCACCCAGAAGCGCGTGTCCTTCACCAGCCAGGGGTCGGAGTCCTTTACCATCTCCGCGTCCACCTCCACCCGGGAGCGGTCCGGGCTCAAATGAATGGCGGTCACGACCCCCACGTCCACGCTTTTGTACTTGATCTTGGTCTTGCCCGGCTCCAGGCCTTCCGCGGTCTTGAAGCTGATATGGATCGTCGGCCCCTTTTCGGAATAACTCCTCCAGGCGAGGAAGCCGCCGATCAAGGCGGCCACCACCGGTAACAGCCAGATCGCAGATATCGACCAGTGGGCTTTGGGGGCCACCACGGCGGTCGGGATGTCGGGGCGCTCAGCGCCGGGTTCAGCCATCCCTTTTCTCCACAGGGTCCCAGATCAGGCGGGGATCGAAACTCATCGCGGCAAACATGGTGAGGATCACCACGCCTGCGAACGCCAGGGCGCCCCCCCGGGGCTGCATGATGGCCAGGGACGAAAAACGCACCAGCGCCACCAGCAGCGTCACCACGAACACATCGAGCATGGACCATCGGCCGACCAGCTCAATGACCCGGTACAGCCGGATGCGTTCGTCGGGGCGCCAGGCGGAATGCCTCTGCACCGTCACCAGCAGGTATCCCAGCGCAAGGATCTTGAGCAGCGGCACCATGATGCTGGCGACAAACACAATCACCGCCAGGGGCCACGATCCCGAAGTCCAGAGGAAAATCACGCCGCTCATGATGGTATCCGATTGCGTGCCAAGAAACGACGTGGTGGTCATGATGGGCAGCAAATTGGCGGGCACGAACAGGATGGCCGATGCCACGAGCAGGGCCCAGGTGCGCTGGACGCTTCCGGGCCTGCGCAAGTGCAGATGCGCACCGCAACGGGGACACTGGGCTCCTCTCTCCGCCGCAGCGCGGGATACCAGCCCGCAGATGTGGCAGGACAGCAGTCCCAGGCTGGCCGCCGTAGGCGCCGCCGGGGTCATTCCAGAGTCTCCCACCGGGACCACAGGTAGTGGGGATCGATCACCGTTGCCGCCGAAGCCAGCAGCACGATCAGCAGGACGAATGCCACCATGGCAAGACCGGGCACCACATGGGCGAGATGGGCCAGCTTCACCATGGACACAAACACCCCGAGCATGAACACCTCGATCATGCTCCACGGCCGGACCATCATTACGCCGCGCAGCAGCGTGGCCAGATAGCGGGGCCTCCGGCGCCGCACGAAGGGGAGCAGCACGGCCAGCATCCCCAGGAGATTGACGAGGGGAAACAGGAACCCGGTAAGAAAGACGATCACCGCGATCGCCGGCATTCCCCCCTCACGAAGCTCACGGACGCCGCCGAGGATGGTCGCGTCAACGCGCTGGCCCTGCAGTTCCATGCTGAGGATCGGGTAGATGTTCGCCACCACGAACAGGATCAGGGCGGCGATCAGCACGGCGAACGCGTTCTCGATGCCCCTTTCACCGGGCACCCGGTAAAGCAGCGCATTGCACCTAGCGCACTTGGCCGCGCCCCGGGGAGGAACCGGCGCCGGATGCTGCAGCAGATCGCATTCGTGGCAGGCAATCAAGGAGGGATGCGCCATCGTTTTCAAAAGGCCCAGCTTTCTCGGGAGCCATTACACCCGCATCGTGCCGCAATGGCAACCCCGGCCGCGAGCAAATGCGGCGTCCCCTCGGCAGTGTGGTTCAAAAGCCTGCTAACCCACCCACGCCCGCGCGTTGCGGAACATCCGCATCCATGGCCCGTCCTCGTCCCATCCTTCGGGCCTCCAGGAGTGCTGGACTGCCCGGAAAACCCTCTCGGGGTGGGGCATCATGATGGTGAAGCGGCCGTCCGGGGTCGTGAGTCCCGTAATGCCGCCGACGGATCCGTTGGGGTTCAGGGGATAGAGCTCCGTGGGGCTTCCACGGTTGTCAACGTAGCGCAGCGCCACCACGGAGCGCGCCCGTTCCAGCTGCCCGGGAGAGCCAAACTCCGCGTATCCCTCTCCATGGGCCACCGCGATGGGCATGCGGCTTCCGGCCATGCCGCCGAAGAAAAGCGACGGGCTCTCGGTAACCTCCGCCATCACGAACCGGGCTTCGAACTGCTCCGAGCGGTTGCCCACAAAATGGGGCCAGTCCGAGGCTCCAGGAACGATCTCGTGCAGGTTGCTCATCATCTGGCAGCCGTTGCACACACCCAAGGCGAAGGAATCGCTCCGGGTGAAGAAGCCCTCGAATTCGTCCCGGGCCCGGCGATTGAACAGGATCGACTTGGCCCACCCTTCGCCCGCGCCGAGAACATCGCCATAGGAGAACCCGCCGCAGGCAACAAGGCCCTTGAAGCCGGCGAGCGTGACGCGTCCCGCGATGATGTCGGTCATGTGCACGTCCACCGCCTCGAACCCGGCGCGATCGAAGGCCGCCGCCATTTCCAGCTGGCCGTTGACCCCCTGCTCCCGCAGGATTGCCATGCGCGGCCGCGCTCCGCGCCGGACGTGGGGCGCCGCAATGTCCGCGTTCAAATCGAAGGTCAGATGCACGTGCAGCCCCGGATCTTCGGCGTCGAGAATCCGGTCGAACTCCTGGCGGGCGCATTCCGGATTGTCCCGCAGGCGCTGCATATGGTAGGTCGTCTCCGACCAGGCCCGCTGCAGATCCACGCGCTTTTCAGCCAGCACCGGCTTGTTGTTGCGGTAGAGGCGGATCTGGTCGCTCGCGTTCGGTTCGCCGAGCACGAAGCTGGCATCTCTCAAGCCATGGGGGGCAAGCGTATCCATGACGGCGCGTCGCTCGCTCCGGCGGGTCTGGATCACCGCGCCCAATTCCTCGCTGAAGAGAACCGCGAACAGCTTGTCCAGGTAGCGCCCTCCGAGCATGTCCGGGCGCAGGTCCTGGCCGTCCACGTCATTGAGCCAGGGGTCGTAGCAGACCTGGTCCAGGTTCACGGTTAACCCGCAATTACCGGCGAAAGCCATTTCGCACAGGGTCGCGAAGAGGCCGCCATCGGAGCGGTCGTGATACGCGAGCAGCAGACCCGCCCGGTTGAGCTCCTGAATCGCGGAAAAGAATTCCCGAAGCAACTCCGGGTCGGCGTCGGGACAAACGTTCCCCGTGCTCTTGAACACCTGGGCCAGGGCCGAACCCCCAAGGCGATTGTGGCCCCGCCCGAGGTCAATGAGGATCAGTTCCGTTTCCCCCCCATCGGTCCGCAGTTGAGGCGTGAGCGTGCGCCGCGCGTCCTCCACCGGCGCGAAGGCGGAAATGATGAGGGAAAGGGGCGCGGTGACCTGCTTCCGGGTCCCTGCCTCCTCCCACACGGTCTTCATGGAGAGGGAATCCTTGCCCACCGGTATGCTGACGCCGAGGGCCGGGCAGAACTCCATGGCCACCGCGCGCACGGTGTCAAACAACGCCGCATCCTCCCCCGGATGTCCCGCGGCCGCCATCCAGTTCGCCGAAAGCTTCACCCGCCCAAGGTCGCCGATGTCCGCGGCCGCGATGTTGGTGATTGCCTCCCCCACGGCCAGCCGCCCGGAGGCGATGGCATCGATGACCGCAACCGGAGCGCGCTCGCCCATGGCCATGGCTTCACCCCGGTATCCGCGGTAGCCCATCAGCGTAACGGCCACGTCGGCCACCGGTACCTGCCACGGCCCCACCATCTGGTCCCGGGCGGTCATGCCGCCCACACTGCGGTCGCCAATAGAAATGAGGAAGGTCTTGTCAGCGACCGCGGGCAGGCGCAACACCCGGTAAGCGGCCTCGGCGAGCTGAAGGGCGGTAAGGTCGAAGGGCGGCAGCTCGCGCCGGGGACGGGCGACCTCCCGGACCATCCGCGGCGGCTTGCCCAGCAGTATGTTGAGATCCATGTCCACCGCCCGGTTTCCGAACAGCGGGTCCGATACCACCAGGGTCCCGTCGTCCGTTGCCTCCCCCACCACCGAGTAGGGGCAGCGCTCCCGCTCGCAGATGGCGGCAACCAGGTCCCTGGACTCGGCGCGAATGGCGAGCACGTAGCGTTCCTGGGCTTCGTTGCACCAGATCTGCATCGGTGACATTCCCGGTTCCTCGGAGGGCACGGCGCGCAGATCGATGCGGCCTCCGCGTCCCGACCCGTGAACCAGCTCCGGGAGGGCATTGGACAGCCCTCCCGCGCCCACGTCGTGAATCGCCAGGATCGGATTTCTGGCGCCAAGGCGCCAGCAGCGGTCGATCACCTCCTGGCACCGGCGCTGCATCTCAGCGTTGGCCCGCTGCACCGAATCGAAATCCAGGCCTTCCACGTTGGCGCCGGAGTCCATGCTGGAGGCCGCCCCGCCCCCGAGGCCGATGAGCATGCCCGGCCCCCCCAGCTGGATCAGCAGCGCCCCGGACGGAAACTCCCGCTTGGCGACATTAGCCTCAATGATATTTCCGACCCCGCCGGCGATCATGATCGGCTTNNGCCGAACTCGTTGTTGAACGCGGCAGCGCCGATGGGCCCTTCGATCATGATTTGCAGGGCGGACGAAATGCGGCTTGGCTTGCCATAGGCGGGCGACTCCCAGGGCCGAGCCAGCTCCGGGATGTTCAGGTTCGACACCGAGAACCCGGTCAGGCCGGCCTTGGGCTTGGCACCCCGCCCCGTGGCTCCTTCGTCGCGGATCTCGCCGCCG
>DKBC01000259.1 GCA_002451065.1 Betaproteobacteria bacterium UBA6910 | reverse complement strand
GGCGATGATCTCGCTGCCGATGCCCCCCGAGCCGTAGTTGATCATGAACTGGTCCTTGACCCCGTGCAGCACGTGGCGCATGACCGGGTCGTTGTACCAGCGCGGGTAAACCTGGGAGTTGGTCTGCTCGTCATGGTAGATGGAGGAAAACTCCCGGAACGCCTCCTGCCGGTTGGGAACCTGCGGGTTGCGCTTGCCCACGCTCTCCAGGGGATAGGGGCAGTCCGCGGCAGGGGCCTGAGCGGTACCCCCCTCGCACACGCTGCGCCAGGAACCGTCGGCGTCGGGGCCGGCGATGATGGCGTTGATGTCCGAGTGCACCAGCTCCCGGTTCGCCGTCAGCATGTTGAGCACCGGCAGGCCGGCCTTGCCTTCCAGGGTCCAGGGCGCAACAGGCGGGTAAAGGGCCTCGTAGTTGATGATGGGCTGTCCGAGGCAGGTAAAGCCAGGGGCGGGATCATTGCCAGCGCCGCAGTCTGCTGGCCCTAGGTCAATCGCCGTATTCGTCGCCAGGCGCAGCTCCTCCTCGGTCACCTGGCTGCGGTAGATACGCGCGCCCTTGGGTTGCACGTTGAGCTGGCCGAACATGCCCAATCCCAGGTTCCCGCTGCTGGCTTCGCTGCCCAGGGTGGCGCCGTAGCTGTTGACCACAAAGGTCCCCTCGTGGGGCGTGTAAAGCTCGTAGGTCCGAGTCTCCCCCGGCGCCGCCAGCCCCGCCGCGCCGCAGCTGCCGGCCGCGCCCGTGGTCGAGTCCGCGGTGCTGGCACCCGGGTTGTTGCCGGTCATGGAGCCGTCGTCCTCCATGCCGTTCACCAGCTCGGTGCCCGAGGCGTGGAAGCTGGCGCATCGGCCCGCTACCTGGTCGTTGTTGATGAGGTTGTCCTGCTGGGCGTTGTTGGGATTCGCCACCGGCGCCAGGAGGTTCTGGAAGCTCACCGTCAGGCACGAGCCCGCCACCGAGCGCACCACCAGGGGACGGGGGCGCTTGTCCGGACGCAGGGCCACCTGGCCCGGCGCCAGCACCCCACCCGCGACCTCCGGCAGGCCCTGGGTCGCGGCCAACGCCGGGTTGGCGGCGAGGGCCGCCGCGTTGGCCGCCTGCACCACGTCCCGCCGCAGGGCAAAGGTGATCCAGTTCGGGTTCTGGGCCCCCAGACGGTTGAACACCGTCGGATTGTCCAGCACCACCACGTTGGCGGTGATGGTGTCGGTACACGTCACCGCCGCCTGGGACGGCGCGGCAAACGCCGCCAGCGCGAACAACCCGGTCAGCGCCAGAGCCTGCTTGAGGCCCCCGCCGCCGGGGCTCGATCCCTCCCGGAACCGGCCTTCCTTCTTCTGTTCCATGACAACCTCCTTCTATTGCGGAGCACTAGGGGAATCGCCCCAAAAATCTGACGTATCGCAAATTTTCACGGCGCAGTGCTGGCTAGGCAGGATTCGTGCCATTCGGCAACAGCTTTAACAAGATCTCATTAGCTATTGCATAAAAAAGGTTTTTCGGCACACTTACGGAATTTCCCGTATTTGTGGGTCATTCCCCACGTGTGTGGAGAAATCCCCAAAGCTGCGGGTATCGCAACGCAGTCTTGGGGATAAATGCGCTTACAAACTCATCGGGTAATAAGCGGGTTTTGCCTTTTTCCAGTGCCGGTGCTGACGCCCCGGGAACGGCCCGCCGCCGGGCGGCGGCACCAAAGGAAACGGCCCGCGCCGGGGCGGGCCGTCGGGGAGGCGGAGAGGAAGAGGATCAGCCCTTCTTGTCGGGCTTCACCGCGCGCACCGAATAGGAGGGCAGCGAGTTGTACTCGACCCTGAGGGAGGGAACTCGCACGTGCATGTAATAGGCGCCCGGCTCGCCCACCGCAATCTCGGCCTCGTACACGCCTTCGCCGATCTCCGTCACCGGCGTCTCCTTGCGGTTACGTCCCGGCGCCAGGAAATAGAGCACCAGCGCGTCCTTGACCCCGGTCTTCACCTTCCCGGACCTGCCGTCCACCAGCTTGAAGCGCAGCTTAAGGGGCTTCCCGGCGTCCACGGTGCGCGCCTGGTTCTGGTATTCGATGGTCACCGGCCCCCCCGCGGCTTCCGCCACGGGGTTGGGCTGCACGTCCACCGCGAAGCAGTGGAGCATGCTCGGGTTCTGCAGGATGAATGCCACGTCGTAATGGCCCGGGGCGGGAAGCTTGACCGTGGTCGCGTACACGCCGGGCTCGGTCTCCTTGAGCGTCCGGTCCACCACCGTCACCGCCCGGGCCTTGGAGCCCATGACCTGGTAGTTGCTGGAGGGGGCGTTCATCCCCTCCATGTAGTAGTAAGTGGTGTTGTCCGCCGGGTTGACCACGAACACCGCGGCATCGCTGGTGGCGGCGGTGATGGAGTCGGCGATCACGAGCTGTCCGGCCGCCTGGGGCGGCTGGGAGCCGGCGGCGAAGCTTTGCACCGAGGGAACGGTGTTCTCGCCAAGGGTGGGGAGGGCAATCATGCTCACCCGCTCGCTCTTCAGGGACCGGACATAGGCGAAGGACTCGCTGAAGAAGACCTGGAACGGCTCCCCCTGCACCTTGATGGTGTTGGCCAGCGTGTTGCTCGCGGAGTCGATGACGAACACCGCGTCTTGGGAGGGGTTCACCACCAGACCGTAACGGCCCTGGGGCTCGAAGCGCAGGGGACCCAAGCCGGGCCGCAGGCTGATCTTCTTGCCCGCCTCCAGACTCTTGATCTCGATGGGGGTCACCGTTCCGTCCTTGCCGTCCGCCACGTACACCGCCTGGGCCTGGGACGCGTAGCCGATGGAAATGGGGAGGGGCCCGGTCTTGAGGTCCTTGAGCTTGGCGAGCTTGGTGATGTCGATGATCGTCACCGTGCCCTCGTCCCGGTTGGTCACGAAGGTGAAGCGGCTGTCGCCGCTGAAGGCAATCTCGTGATGGCCGCGCCCGGTGGCGATGCTGCCGACGACCTTCAGCGCATCGGCGTCGATGACGGTGACGCCGCTTTCCGCCGCATTCTTGCCGTCGTTACCGACCCACAGATAGCGGCCGTCCGGCTGGAGGGCGATCCGCGTGGGCTCCTTCCCGGCCTCGATCTGGGCCGTGACCTTGAATCCCTCGGTCTCCACCACTGCCACCTTTCCCGCCCTTGGGGTGGTGATGAACAAACGCTTGCTGTCCGAACTCTTGACCCAGTCGGCACCCGGGGCCGGCAGCAGCGACTTGGCCAGGGTGCTGGTCTTGCCGGCCATGGACACCACCGGGTCCACCACGGCAATGCTGGGATCGGCGTTCATGACCACCACGAAGTAGCTGTTGAGGTCGATCATGGGCCGGATGCCCACCGCCCCCTGCAGGTACAGGGCGATCTTGTCCTTGCAACTCTTCTGGGCGGCCTCGGGCCGGCCCTGGAGCACCTGCCCCATGTCCATCCATGCTCCGGGGGTCGCGCCCCGAACCGGCTTCCCGGTAGCCTCCTCGGTGAGCTTGAAGCGCACCTCGGCGAAGTCGTCCGCCATCAGCGGCTTGCCGTCCTTGCGCTTGGGCTCGACCTCCAGGTCCACGATCACGCCGCCTTTCACGTAGCGGGTGTCGCTGGCCTCCTGATCCACGGCGGCGGCGCCCGTGGACGCCTTGTCCGCCGCGGTGGCCGCGCCCGCACAACAGGCCAGGACTCCCAGGGTAATCAGTCTCCTTATGATCATTCTGCTCTCTCCTCGCGGGGCCGCGGTGGGCCCGGCTCGATTGTTCTCAAGATTAAACCCGGCGTGGGCCGGGACGAAGGCTGAGGATTCTAACCCACGGGCGCCGCCCTCGACGCGGAATCCGGCGTGCCCAGCGGCGGGGTCCAGAGGCAACGCCCGCGGCGGTGCGGAGAATCCGCAATCCAGTCATTGGGGGAGGAGGATCTCGACCGTCGCCTGCTTGCGCAGGCGCTCGACCTCCCGATCCACCGCCTCCTTGCCCTTCTGCGCCTGGAGAAATTCCCTGATCTTATCCCGGGCCTGGTCCTCGCTGACGCGGACTTCCGGCAGGTGCGCCTCCAGCTTGACGATCTGATACCCGGCGGGCACCTCCATCACCCCGGAAATCTCTCCGGGCTTGAGGGCAAACGCCGTTTCCTCCAGGGCCTTGTCCGTCTCGCCCCGGGCGAAGGGGTCCAACTCGCCATCCCACTGCTTGGTGGGATGATCCGAGTGGGTGCGCGCCAGCACCGCGAAATCCTCTCCGCTCCGGGCGGCGGCGGCGATGCCGTCCATCCTGGCCCGGGCCTCCGCCCGCTGCTCCGGGGTCGCGCCCGCGGGTACGGCCACGAGTATGACCCGCACCCGCACCTGCTCCGGGCGGTAGAACTTGCCCGGATTCTCGTCGTAGAACTTGTGTATCTCCTCGGCGCTGACCTCGGAAGCCTTGGCGGCGACCGAATTCGCGTACTTCATGCCGGAGAGCCGCCTGCGGACCAGTTCGCGGTAGTCCTGCTCCGTGTACCCTTCCTTCTCCAGGGCCAGCCGGTAATGCTGCTGGTCCCGGAAACCGGCCCGGAAGCGCTCCAGGGCCTCGTCCACTTCCTCGTCGCTGGCGGCGAGCTTCGTCTTTTTCGCGGCCTGGCCCAGCAGTTCCTGGTTGACGAGCTCATCCAGCACGCTGTGCTTCATGGCCTTGACCCGGTCCGGGTTGCGGATCTGGAGCAGGTGCAGGCCCCGCTCCGTCAGCATCTCGTTGAATGACCCTTCCACCTGCTGCAGGGTGATGGGCTGCCCGTTGACCCGCGCGGCGAGCACCTGCGCCTGGGCCGCCCCCGCCGGGGACAGCAGGCCCGCCAGCATGATCCACAACAACCGCCAGGGCATGATTGTCCCGCCCCCCGGGCTCAGAACGGTTTCGCGGCGGAAGGCGGCAATCGGGATCAATTGGGCTTGGCCGGCGCGGCCGCGGGCCCAAGCACGGAATCCGGGTCCGCCAGCAGTTGGATCTGGGTGGCGATGGCGGGCGGCGGAACGGTGGGCGGGATCTTCTTCCAGTGCTTCTTGGGCACATTGCCCGCGATGATGAGGGTGGAGTGCTCCTCCACGTGCTGGGAGAACTGGCCCAGGCGCTTCAGGATGAAGTCGATGTTCCGCTTCTCCCCGGTGAGGAAAGTCCACCCCGGGATGTCGGCGTTCTGCTTCTTGGCGAAGGCCTTGAGCTCCGCGGGAGTGTCCCGCTCGGGGTCGCTGCTGATGGAGATGAAGTGGACCTCCTTGCCGAAGAGGTCGCCGATGCGGCCCCTGACCTCCAGCAGCTTCTGGGTGAGGAGCGGGCAGGCGTCCTTGCAGTTGGTGTAGATGACGTTGATCACCACCGTGTGCCCTTCCAGCACATCGCTGTAGAAGCGCACTTTCTTGCCGTCCTGGGTCACCAGCTCGGTGTCGGTGAAATAGGCCCGGGCGTCGGGCCTGGCGGCCTTCTCCGCCGGAATGTCCGCCACCGGCTCCTTCTGCTGGGGCGCCGCCGGCGCCGTATGCTCGGAATGGGCCCAGGCGACGCCCGCCAGCGCGCCCGTCAGCCCCAGAACCACCGCAGTCTTTCTAAACATCTTCACTCTCCTGTTGCCTTCGTTCCCGGCGCATCCCGGCGCCGGACTCTCGCTCAAACTCATGTCCCGCCGCCTGTCAGCCCTTGGAATCCTCCAGGCGCACGTAGACCTCGATCTTCGCCTTGTCCCGCAGTGCCCTGTCACCGGCGCGCCGGGCCTCGTCCCGCCGCTGCGAGCTCATGTACTCCCGCAGCCGGTCGCGGATCTCGTCCTCGCTCATCAGCTTCTCGGGGAAGCGCTCGTCGACCTTGATGATATGAAGGCCGTACTGGGTCTCCACCACGCCGGAGATCTCCCCGGCCTGGAGCTTGAACGCCGCCTCGTCGAACTCGGGCACCATGCGCCCCCGGGGAAATGCGCCGAGATCGCCGCCGCTCTCGGCGGACGCATCCTCGGAGTACTCCCGGGCCAGGGACGCGAAATCCTCGCCCTTCCTCGCCTTGGCCAGGGGCTCCTCGATGCGCTGGCGGGCCTTGGCCCGGGTCTCGGCGTCGGCGTTGTAGGGCACCTTGACCAGGATGTGCCGGGCGTGGACCCCCTCGGGGCGGGTGAACTTGTCCGGGTTCGCCAGGTAGAAGTCGTGGACATCCTGGTCGGTTACCGGCGTTGGCGCGAAGGCCTCGTCCAGGCAGCGCTGGATGGCAATCTCGCGCCGGATGTACTCCCCGTAGCTTTTCTCGTCGAAGCCGGCGTTCTGCATCCGGCGCAGAAAGTCGTCCCGGCTTTTGTGCTTGGATTCCAGGTCCTTCAGCGCCGCGTCCACCTCCGCCTGGGTCACGACGATCCCGCGCCGCTGGGCCTCCTGCCATACCAGCTCCTTCTCGATCAGCTGGTCCAGGGCCTCCCGCTTGAGCTTCTTGTACACCTTGGGGTTGATCATCTTGGTGATGTTGCGCCCCTTGTCCTTCACGTAGTCGTCGAAGTGGCGCTCCAGGCGGAAGTTGCTGATCTCGACGCCGTTGACGCGGGCGGCGGCGCCCACGATCTGGGCCGGCGCCCCCGCGCCCATGCCCATCAGCAGAAGGGCCGCCATCGCCGAAAGGACTCGGGAGCGCAGTGGAGATGCGAGCTTCATAGCGTTGCCTCAGTCGATCCGCACGAATTTGCCGGTGGGCTGGAAGCTGTGGGTGGTCAGGTTCACGCGCACGATATGACTGCCCAGCGCGCCCACCCGCCGGTTGGGGCCGTAGGAGATGCTCGGCGTCACGCCCGACTCGAAACTGAACAGCTTCTCCAGGCTTTCGGCAAACTTGGCCCGGCTCAGGCTGCGGCCCGCCCGCTTCAGCCCCTCTTCCAGGACCAGCAACGACGCATAGGTGGAGACCTGGGCCGGGACGTGCCGCGTGCCGACACCCGCCTTCTTCTCCAGGTCCGCCAGGGCGGCCGCGCCCCTCTGGGTCACGTCGCCCGGCCCGGTCGGGAACGCCAGCAGCACCCGCTCGCCGAAGGTGCTGGGCAGCGCCACCGCGGAGCGCGCCACCTTGGGCCCGGGCGCCAGGAGATAAGGAGACCAGATCAGGTCCCGAATCTGGATGCCGAGATCCGCTAGCTCGTTGTCGGCGCCCAGGAACAGGATCACCTCGGTGCCCTTCTGATGCAGCTCCCCGAGGGCCCGCGCCTGGGGCATGCGGCCCGGCGGGTAACCGGCGCGCAGGACTTTGTCCCACTTCAGCTCCCGGAACTGCTGCTCCACGGCGTCCACCACCTCGCCGTAGCCCTCGATCTCGGGATAGACGATGCCCACCGTGGGGTTCTGCAGGCTCAACTCGGTGGCCGCGTACTTCGCCAGGGCCATGGCCTGCTCGCGCAGGCCGGGCAACAGGTAAAACGTGTAGCGATTGATGGCGAGGGTGCTGTCCGGAAGCACCGTGAACGGGCCGACCACGGGAATCCCCGCCTCCTCGGCGAGGCGGGAGATCTCGGCCTCGACGCCAACGGTGAAGGGACTCACCAGGGCGAACACGTCCTGCTCCCGCACCAGGCGCTCGGCGTTGGCCACCGCCAGCTTCGGATCGTCCGCGAAATCGGCGCCGACCAGCTCCAGCTTGCGCCCGTAGATTCCGCCCTTGGCGTTGATCTCGGCGACG